>JANMGZ010000487.1:0-16830 GCA_031374905.1 Dolichospermum sp. OTE_70_metabat_362_sub | reverse complement strand
CAGTTAACATCTAATTTGAATCAGCCAGGTAATAGCGGTAGTGCTGTATTTAATGAAAAAGGTCAAGTTGCTGGAGTTGTATTTGCTGGAGCAGGTGAAATTGGGTTTAATTTTATAGTTCCTGCACTTTATGTATCTTATTTTGTACAAAATCATACAGGATATAACTGGGAAAAAGTTAAATCTAATAAAGAAAAAAAGAAAGAAAAACAAACTGAAGAAAGTTCAAGTAAAGAATTTTATTGTCAAAATAATACAAAATTAATTTGTAAACTTAATGATATGTTAAAGAGGTAAGTATGGAATATTTAATTGTATTAATTTTAGGAGCTTTAGGTTTTGGTTTTTATCAATTTAAAAAACGTAATGAAGCTGAAGTAGAAGTTAAGCTTGCTGAAACAAAAGGTAAAGATATCGTTTTACAAACAGAACAAGTTGAAATTCAAAACGAAATTAAAGAAATTGATAATAGATTAGAAGAAATTAAAGAAAATAGAAAAGAACAATTAAAAAAACAAGATGAACTAAGTTTAGCTGAACGAGCTAAAGCGGCAAAAGATAGATTTGGAAAATAATATGAAAACATATAATGTTATCTTAATTGACGATTATCACGATTTAACGATTGAAGCTAAAGAGTTTAAAGACGATGGTAACTCTTTTGTATTTTATGGAAACGAACAACAAGTAGTTGCTAGTGTTATGAAACATTATGTAATTGCTGTAATGGAAGAATAATGAAAATTATATTAACTATTTTAATTGCTATAACTTTAAATAATGCAGCATTGTTCGCTCATTATAAATACGCAGACGGAGTTTATGCAAAATGTTATCTAACTGATGAGAATCCTTTTGAACCTAACGCAATTGAAACTTGTATGAAACAAGATACAATATTTAGAATTTTAGGAACTCTATTATTTACTGAAGGTAGCTATTTGGAAGAAATATTATGAAAAAATATAGAGTTATAACTAGAATCGCAGAAAAAGTTATTAACGCAAGTGTTGTTGAATATGATGAGCTTTTTATTAATTTTTTTAATGAAAGTGGTGAAATTATTGCTACTTTTATGACATCTCAAGTTATTGGTGTAGTAAATGAAGCTAATTAATTTTATAGTAGTAGTTTTATTTTCATTTAACGTATTGGCAACAGATTGTAAAGAATCTGTTACATTACTTCAAGAAGGCCAAAAGGCGGAATGTACAGGATTTTTATTTAGTCCTGAAGCAGAAAAAAAAGCAACACAGGCTTATGAAGATGCTAAATATTACAAAGAACTATCAGATCTATTACATAATCGCAATAAACTAACAAATGAAGAAATTAGTATATTAGATCAAAGATTAAAACTTTATCAAGAACAATCACATTTACTAGCTCAAGAAGCGCAAAGAAAAGATCGAGAAGATTTTTGGCAGAAAACGCTTTATTTTGGCCTAGGTATTGTTGCAACAGGAATTGCCGTCTATGGTGCAGGACAACTCAAATAAAGCAAATAAAGAGCTTATAGACATGGCTAAAGAGGCTTTAAAAGAAGCCAAGCCTAAATATGTTGATTATAAGGTAGAAACCATATTAAAAGACATGGATATTCGTCCTGGACCTACTAAAGTTCCGGCTTGTGTTATTTATCAAATGTATCATCAAATTGCTAAAACGCCAATTAAACCTATGCGTTTTTTTAAATATATGAAGTATAATTTTGAATATACAACTTTTAGAAATGAAAAACATTATTACATTGATGCCACTAATGTAGATTTAACATTTCCTAACATATTTTTAGCACGACAGCTTATGAGAAAGTATTATGGCAAGAATAAAAAGAAAAAGAACAAATAAAGACGCATTAATTAAAAAGATGCAGAATTTAGTTAGACAAGAATATACAGATTTTGATTATCTAGACGAATTAAACGAAGAACAATTAGAATTTTTAGCTAAATTTCAAAACGAAACGTTAAACGCTAGCTTTAAAGAAGACAATAAACAAAATCTAATACAAGATCCTGTAAAGCAAAACGAAATATATAATCAAAATAATGCAAGGAATAGATGTGTTTATGGTCGAAATAGACCAGCTAAAAAAATATTAACTTATGATTTTATTGTAGAAGAAACAGAAAATGAAGTAGCTGAACATAATGAGGTAGGTAGAATTCAAGGAATTAATACTACCGAAGATGCAATTAATGAGTTATTAGATTTAAAGCGATTCGGTAATATTGATAATAGTCAAAATAAGAGCGGCAAACGCAGAAATAAGAGCAAATAACTTTAATCCGCCCTTTAACATATTAATGTGTTTTTTAATTGGTTCAAGTTCACTATGAAATTTAACTTCTTGATTTTGAATCATAGATTCTAAAGCATCAGATCTTTTCATATGTTCTTCAAGATTGTCCGTATTTCTTTCAAGAGTTTTATCAATAGATATTAATTTTTCTGTTACAAGATCTAATTTTTCATCAAGCTTAAGCACTGTGTCTTCAAGACCTGTTTTTGTAAATTTAGACATTAGAATTCTCCGCCATCAACTTCATCATTTTCTACATCAGTTTCTTCATTACCGAATTCATTGTTATTAAAATTTTCTAACATTTTTTTATTATTAGGATCTTGACTTATTGCAAAAGCTTTAGCGATTTTACCTTGTCTATCAGTTCTACTCATAGATTCAAGTTCGCTTGCTAATTTTGATGCATCTTTACCATAAGTATCAACTAAAGCTTGAGCATTTTGATTTAATTGTTCAGGAGTAGCTTGTTGAACGTACTGATTAAGAACATCTTGTCTTACTTTATTTTTATCTACCATTGCGGCAGTTGTTCCAGCTACTACACCCATATTTCTTGGTGTAAATAACTTAGCTGGTGCGGCCAAAGAATTACTACTTCTACCCATTCGGTTAGACATAGCAGTTAAACCGCCTTGAGTAACCAAATCATAAATACTTCTAACTTGTTGAGCTTTTGTAGTAACATCAAACGTTTGACCAGGGTTTGCTGATTTTAATGTGTTATATGTTAATAATTTATCAGATAATTCTTCTCTTGCTTTATTAACATAGTCATCACCTTTAGTTTTTCTTAAAATTTCAAATAAGTCATCAATCTCTTGTTGAGAGCCTAATGAACTGGATAATTTAGAATCCATTTTAGGTGTTAGATCTAGTATTTTTTTATTAACAGCTTCAGGTGTTCCTGAAAATTGATTCATTTTTTGTTCAACAAAATTAGGAGTAGTAGGTTGTACTAATTCTTGATATTGTTGATTGTTAGCTAATAATTCATCTTTAGATTGAACGTTTGGTGTAAATTTTTTAGTATTTTCATAAGATTTAGATAATTTTTTTAAATCTTCAGGATTTTCATTAGGAAACAATTTTGTTAAATAATCCATGAATTTTTGATTTACGCCTTTAGTTTCAGGACCTTCTTTAGCAAGTTTAGTAATAGATTTTACTGTTTCGCCTTCAGGATAAATTTGTCCACCTAAATTTTTATCAACATTAGCTTCAATAAAATCATCAAAGCCTGACATAGCAGACCAAGACTTATTAAGTTCTTTTGTCATAACAGCTAAATCCTGGCGTCCCATTTGTTCTAATTGATTTGCATATGATTCATTTAATTGACCATAAGCACGTTTAGCTAAACCTCTAGTTCGTGGAGTAGTAGGATTAAAACTTGTTAATTTGTTGATTTCACGTTTTAATGAATTAAAATCTGCAATAGACATATCACCATTATATCTATCTAATTTTTTATATAAACTAGTAATAGCTGCATCATCTAAATCGCCATCTGTTCCTAAATCACTAACAAATTGTTTAATAAAATCTCTAGTATTAATTTTAATCTTATCTTTTTCCGCTAAAGAATCTACTGTAGAATATCCTTTACTTAATGTATTTCTTAAATTTCCTACATTTTTTTGAATATCTTCAGCTTTTTGCGCAATTTTATTACCAACTTCAGTTCTTAATGCTTCATTTGTAATATTTTGTTGTAATGTTTGATTTTCAACAGTTTCTTTAGCTTGACTTTCAAGTTCTGCTATTTTAGCATCAGCTTTAGTTTTATTTTGTACAAAGCCTTCGTTAATTTCTTGAATTGGTTTAGAAACTTTTTGTTCTGCTGTAGTTTTCAATTCGTCTACAAGATTATTAATAACAGGCTGTTCTCTAATGTTTAAACCTTTTTTACCTAAATCATAAGCTCTAGCAAATTCTTCTTTTATTTTTGTAGGAGTCATAGCCTTAGCGGTATTAGTAACAGCCTTAGTAGCAGTAAGTCCAATAGGAATAATAGATGATAATGCAGCAGTATCTGCAGCATCACTTAAAATTTGAGGCATTTCTTCAGCTTCTGTTCGACCTAAACCTTCAGCAAATCCTGTAACTTGAGCAGTTCCTAGTCCTTGAATAACTTTTGAACTAGGTGCAATTTTTTGCATACCTTGAGCAACTTTACCGTATGGTAATAAAAAACTAGCTCCAATATCGCCAGCCATATAAGCTTCAGGATTTTCTTTCTGAACTTCAGCTAATCGATTGCGTTCCATATTACGATATTCTTTATATAAACGTTTATATCGTTCTAATTTAGATTCTCCTGGCATTTCAGGACTATTTCCTGCCACCATATCAGCAGAAGCTCCGAGTCCTCCAGCGATTTCATCTGAAGTTCCTGCACTAATACCTTGTTGTCCACCAGTTAAATACGGCATAGGATTAAAATCTTTTGCTTCTAATTTAGGATAAAGTTTTTTTAATGTAGACGCTGCCATATCAGTAGGCGCAAGCTTACCTTCTTTTAATGAATCCGCAATTGAACTACTTATTTTTGAAAATATTCCAGGGTTAGAAGGTTGTTCTACTGGAGCAATAGTTTGATTAACGTCTTCAGTTTCTTCAAACTTAGGAACTATTTCTTCTGTATCTTCAAATTTAGGAATATAGTTATCAGCCATTATTTTTCCCAGCGAATAAATTCTTTTGTTGCAGAATTAAATACTGCATTTTTACCAGTTTTAGGATCTCTGCGAATTACTTCAGAAGTATTAGTTTGTTCTTTTTCTTCAGAACCAAATGGTTTTTCAAAAGCTACAGGATTTTTACCTTGCTTTTTAAATCCATCAAGTTTTAATTTACGATATCTTTCAACTCTACGAATTGCGTTATCTAACGTAGACATAAATACATCATCATTCATGCTAATATCAGGAACAGTAATAGATTCAATAAATTTAGCTTCTGCGTCACTGGCAGCAGTTCCTGTAATTTCACGTTTTCTATCAGCCAAAGCGTTACCTAAAGCTTGTTTTAAGTTAACCATAGTAGGATCTTGATTACCAAGAAGCTTTTTAACATAATCGCTTCCGGCTTCAATTCTACCAGTATTAGCGTTAATTTTAAATTTCTTAGCATCATTTAAATCTAGAAGTGTGCTATCAACTGTAGCAATGGTTTCTGTTTGTTTATCAGAAAGCTCATCTTTTTCTTCTTTACGCCAGTCTTGCGTCTCTTTAGCTAAACCTAACTTACCTTTATTTACACCAAGTTGTTCTTTAGAAACTTCTATTCTTTTTTGTCCTTGGTCTTTTCTTACATCCAAACTATCTCTAGCAATTTTTAATGCTTCTGCTCTAAGCTCTGCGTTTAATCCAATTCTTAATTGTGGAAATAGTTTCAAAAGTTGCGCACCAGAAGTATTTTTTAACATTTCTGGATCTAAATTTGGATTTAAAGACAACATGCTTTGTTGTGCCATAGTTGAAAAAGGTGAAGTTGGATCATTCATATCACCTAGATTATTTAATTCAAATTGATCAGTTTGTATTTTTTGTTTTTTTGATATATCATCTACATTTTGATCGGCTTGTTTATAAAGAGTATCAGCAATACTTGTATCAGCTTTATATTGTGGAGCATATTTATTAGCCATACCTTGACCAATTTGTTGTGAAGCTTTTAATAACAAAGCTAAACTTTGATCTTTATTTCTTTCATCAAATCCATCATTATTATTTCTATTTTTTAATTCCTGATATCTAGCAAAACGACTTTTTAAATTAACGTTTGGATCTTCTGTTTGAGATAATTCATCTTCTTGAGATAAACTATCTTGATTAGCCATAGATCTCATTTGTTCTTCGTCTTGTAATCTTTTTTCTAGTTCATCAATAGATTCATTTTGTTGTTCAAATACCGGAGGTAAATTAATACCAGCAGGATTTAATTCATTTTCAACTAATTGAGGATTTGTAAAATTTACAATTTGTTTCATTTTTATACTCTTTGTTTGCTAGGATCAAATGCATAATTATCAGATGTACTATAACTTGGTGAAACATCTTGAAAAATATTTTCTTGCTTAGGTTGAGCAGTTTTTCCAAAATAATTCATTATACCAGCAAATGCGGAACCTGCACCAGCACCGATTTGCGCACCAGACGCCGCTCTATTAGCAGCAGCTTGATCAGCAGCTTGAGCTTGATTTCCATATTGTCCTGCTTTTGCATCAGCTAATCTCATTTGATTACCAAAGTTTTGTTGAATTAAACCTTTATTATATTGTTGTTGTTGATTTTGCATGTTTACACGTTGATCAGCTAAATTTTGACGAGCAGCTAAATTTGAAGCTTGTGCTGCATTTCTAGTACCTACGTTAGAATTAACAATATCTTGTCTATTGTTTGTATTAAATTTATTAATAGCATCACGAGCAGATTGTTCTTGAAAGTTTTGTGAAGTTATTTGAGAACCCATATTACCAGTTTGTGATAATGCTTGTAAAGCACGAGAAGCTGCATCTTGTGATAAACGATCTCCACCTTGAGACAATCGATCAGTAGCAGCTTGATTAGCTTGTAGTTTTGCAGCTAGCTCCATACCGGAACCAAGTTGTCCTCTGCGTTGCATATCCTGGAGAATTTTTTCTTGATTAGATTGATTATCTGCCTCAACAGATCTACGCATCTCACGATAAGCAGCAACATCTTCAGGACGCATTCCGCCTTGACCAATTTCAGACATATCCTGTAATGCTTGCATTTGCATTTGTTTTATTAAAGGATCTTGAACTTGAGCAGAATCTTGCAATGTTTCAAATTGATTCATTTCAGGATTAAGCTGTCCTTGTAATTCAGGTAACAAGATATCTAATTCTTGTTCACTCATATTAGGCAATGCTATTCCTGCATATTGAGCTAAGGCAGCGGCACGAGCGTCAGCCGCAGCGCGAGCTTGTTTCTTTGCGCTATTTGAACCTAACAAACCACCGATTAATGGTGAAGCAACTGCACCAATTGCACCTATTGTTACTGGCATTATAATACTCCATTCATATGAACACAATTATCAACATCTTGTGAGTAACCGTGATCTTTTAATCGTTTAATTAAACCCTTATGATTTGTAGTACATAAAGAATAATCATAACCTAAATTTTTTGATAAAATCATTGTATTTTTAATTAATCCGTTTATTGCTGTTTCATGTTCTTCTTTATTTAACTCTTTGTCAACAACAGGAAATCTTATTAAAGAGATCGGAGTTCCAACCGTTAAATATAAAAACATTACTCCAACTATTTTATTTTCTTTTTTAGCAACTACACCAAATTCACTTAATATTTTTATATCAGCTACAGGTAAATTTCTATCTTCCCATAGTTGTTTTATTTCATTATAATTATTTTGTAAATCTAGTTTTTCAAATTTCATAATTACTTACTATACTTATTTAATATTCCAGCATTTTTCATACGCTGCGCAACTATTTCATCAAGATTTGTTCCATATTGACTAGTAGCTCCACCACTATCACCATTGTATTCATTAATAGCATAACGTTGATCGTTTGATCTAATATCGTTAACACCAAGACCTTGTAGAGCATTAACTGTTTGAGGATTATTTAAATCAAGAACATTACCATAACCTTCGCTTTGTAATCTATTAAATGCTTGATCAAAAGCTTGATTAGCAAAAGTCTCAGATTGTTTTTCATTTTGACCATAAATATTTCCCCAGTTAAATCCTCCACGATCTCCACCCTCAAGGCGTCCGCCTTTAAGAATAGTATCTAAGGTTCCAGGACGAAGCTCTGACCATGTTCTTTTTGCAGTTTTAACATGCTTACCCATAAATCTAGGATCATCTTTAGTAAATGTTAATTTTGCATCTCTTTCAAAATTTGTTTTAGCTTGATTAAGTCTTGATTGAAGACTATCGCTACCAGTTTTAGAATCCCAAGCGTTACCTAATTGACTGGCTTGAGTTAATCTAGCAGGATCAATTCCTGCAATTTTAGCTAAAGCGGCATATTTATCTACGTCACCTTGAGTTGCAACATCTTGATAGTTTGCTGCATCGCGACCTTTGTTTGCTACATCTGTATTTTTAAGACTATTGAATACATTAAATACTTGTTGCGGTCCTGCAGTCATCCCTAAACGCTGAAGTGTTGCTGTATCCATTACATTTGGATTTGTATTAGCAGGAGTAGCTTTTTGAAGACCTGTACTAAGATCTTTAACTTTTAAACTAGATAGTTGATCTTGTAATTTTTGAAACTCACCAGAACGTTGTTGATTAAGTTCTCCAGTGTAGCTACCAAGCATATTAATATATGAATCTGTATTAGCACGAGATAAACCTAAGTTTGCGCCAATAAGATCTCTTTCATTTTGAGACATATTTTTAACATCTTGACCATATTGAGTTGCATTACCTAAGTATTGCTGTGCTGTACGAGTTGTATCAGAAATATTTTTACGAAGACCAGTTAATGGATCTTGTGCTAAAAATAATTGATCTAAGCGTTGTTGACCTACTGAGTAGTTAGGATTAACGTTTTTACCAAATGTATTTTTAATAAGGTTAAATCGACCTTCGTCGGTAGAAAGATTTTGCATAGCGTCTCGGCTTGCACCAAGAAGACCTTGACCAGTTCTAGCAAAGTTTTGTTGCTGTAAACCTAAACGAGTTTCGTCTACGCCTTGACCTTGTTGAAATTTCTGGTAATCATCATTATTAAATTGATCAATGCCTAAAGCGTTAAGATTTCTATTAGCAAACGCTTTATTAGTATCTGTGCTTGTTTGTGCAGAAATGTTTTGACCAATTTGACCTAACTGAGATTGAAATCCGCGACCTTGATCTAAACCTTGGCGACCTTGTTCTATTCCAGAACGAATCTGTCCAAGAGCTTCATCAGCTTTTGTACGTTCAGCATCAACTTGACCTTGAACTTTATTACTAACATTGCTTACTAGATTTTGACCAGCTTGCTTGTTAGCTGACATATATTTTTGAAGATTAGTAAAACGACCTGAACCTTGACGTTGTTGAGTCGGAGCGGCGCTAGGTGTATTAGACGCAGTAGTAGGAGTTAATCCTGAAGTAGTAGGATTAAGCTCGTCTTGTGTATTAGAATCTTCTTGGTTTTGATTTAAAATAGTTGCCATTTGTAGTTAGATCCTCATCATTATTTGTTAACTTACTGTAACAAAACTCATTTGATATCCAGTATTTGGACTCAACCCACCAATATTTTTAATATAAACAATACCATCTGCCTGTACGAATGAAATCATAGGTATAAACGCGGGAAATTGGCCTGTAGTTGACGTAATCGTTAAAGAAACAGGCATAATACCCCTAACGTTACGCTTTAAATTAGTCTTAAATTTAAGCTCACTGATTGGCTGTGAATTAGCTCCTGTTGTAAAAGAAAGCGTAATAAACTCTTGAGATAGATTCTCAAAGTCTATATTCTTATTAAACAAGTTTCTCACCTGCTCTATGTGCGAGTTGATAGGAAGTGCTAATTTATCTATCAAATCGTGATATTTGTCAGGATAGTCTTCTTTTACTATACGTTTAAAATCTGGTATTCTAGACATTATTTACCACCTTTAAACATATTTTTAAGGTTCTCAAATAAAGTAGGATTATGCCATTTTTCATCAATAATGTCATCATGGAGTAGTCCGGCTTTTTGATCAGCATAAACTGTATTAGCAGGATCTAATCTATTTTGCTCACCATATTTACCCCAATTTACTGTATTATTTTGTCCTGCAGTTTCTGTAAATAAAGCTTTTTTAGCTAATGGACTAAAATCTTTTTTATGTTGTAGATATGCCATTTGCTCGCCTTTAGGACCAAATCCACTTTGTTGACCTAAATTATGACCGCGATAGTCGTGAACAATTCTAAATAAATCATTAGCTAACATTTCATTACCATCAGGATCTAAACGACCAGTTTTTGTCATTAGAGGATGATCGCTAAAATCTTTACCAGAAGAACCGAATCCTTGTTCTGTTGGAAAATAACTCATATGTTTATTTTCTAAAATATCTTTATGTAAATCTTTAGATGTTTTATATGGATTATCTTGTCCTGGTTTTATTTTACTTACCTTAAATCCCTCTCTTAACATATCATCGTATTGTTGAGATGTTTCTTTTATTAAAGCATCATAAGCAGCTTTAACTTCAGGATTACTTGGATCATGCTTCATGTTTTCAAATGCATCAGCTATTTTTTTACCTTGAACAGGATTAATTTTTATATTATCTAAAGTTTGAGGGTTTACTAAGTTAGATAAAGCTTTTGTGGCTTTTGAACCAACAGATTGTAATCCGCTTCCAGACATACCAGCTTCTTTAGCTAAACGCAAAGAGTTTAATAACTCAGGATTACCTTTAGCAAGTTCGCGTTCACGAACCGCAGTTTCAGAATCTTTTCTTTTCTGATATTGTTTAAGCATGTTAATAAGATTTAAAATTTTATCATCACCCATATTAACCTCTATAGCCGCGCTCAGATGTTGCACTTAATGTATATGATATTCCAAAGATGGACCATTTTTCTCTTGCTGAACTATGTTTAAATTGACATTGAATATAACGACAACGTTGTTTGCCTTGAGGAATATATGTTCTAACAGGAATAGCAGAAAATCCTCCACCCCAGTTTTGACCACCCCAAACAAAAGATCCCCAGTCGCCTTTACCTTGCTGATTAAAATCTATGAAAACATATCCTGGACTTAAATCAGTAGCATAACCAACTTGAGCTTTTGTAAAAGTATTATTTTCAAACATTACAGTTGCTTCACGAACTTGTTTAAGAACAGAAGGATCTCCAAATGTTTGTGGTCCATAAATTAATTTAGCATTAATTCCTTTAAATAAAACAATAGGACCTTCAATAAAGCCCAAGCTAAATTGAATTTCTACTACAGGACTATTTGGCGTAACTTGAGTAATCAAGCTTTCAAAAGATTTAATTCCTTGTGATAAAAGATAGTTTGAAGTAAATACTCCTTCATCAACATTTAACTTATTAACAATAATATTAAAATCATTTTGAAAATCTTGAAAAGTGTTTCCGCCACCAAGAGATGCAAAAAAATCATTTGCTACAATAGAAGAATCGTTATCTAATTTTATAGCTAAATCATTAAGTTTAGATCTTAAATCGTTACCAGGAGTTGCTTGTAATGTAGAAAAATAATCAGTATCGTTTACAAATTGATCTATATCTAATTTTTTAAGTAATTGATTAAATTCATTAATAGTTAAATATTGAAATTGAACTAAAGCATCACCAAAATTTTGTAATTGACTTGTTGAAAGAATTACTTCTGTTCCTGTTACACCATTAGCGATAATAGAAATTTCAAATTCTCTATCAGCATAATCTGTGCGCTTAAAGTCTTTTCTTTCTCTTTCAATAAAGTTTTCATCACCTGCACCTAAGTATAGTTTATCATCTTCAGGATTAACTAATCCGCAGGTTTTAGAAATGTCCCATCTTGTCCAACTTTGCGTAAATGTATTATATCTTAAACATTGAGTTGCAACATCATCATTTGCTGTAGAAACAATAAATAATAAATATGCTCTATCAGTTTCATAACTAACACCAAACGAAGTTAATCTATAATCATAAGCAGAACTAGTTAAAAGATCGACTATATTTTCAATAGGTCTAGAAATAATACTAATACCAGTATCAGAAATAGTTGCAACACCTTGATTAGTTAAACAATAAATTTGGTTATTTAAAACAACCGCAGTATCTGGTGCAATAATTTGAGTTGACTTATCAAAAGCATCAACAGTAAAACTTCCAGAAAATCCAGTAAGACGATAAACGCCATCTTCTTTTAAAATAAATAAAGATTCACGAAGACCTAAGATTCTTGAAATAGCTTTATCTTCAGGTCCAACATCAATAAAATTTAATAAAGGAACGGCTTCAGGTTGTTGAACTTTAGCAAAATATATTCTATTAGGTTTAATTTCTGATATACCAGTTACTGGAGCGGCACCAACAGAAGGAGGTAAAGCTGGATTAAAGTTGTCACCAGTAGTTGCGCTATCAGCAGTAACAGTAAATGTTGATGTTCCAATATCTCGAACTTCTAATAAAATTTGCCCAGGGAGATCGTTTGGTCCTGAAATGTAATAAGCGTAAACTGAACCTAAACTATCACCATTTATAATCTTAACTAAAGATCTTGCTGTTTCATCAATTTGTAATGAAGGCGTTGCTGCATCAGAAAGTAAAACTTTATTAGTTAATTGATCTTCGCCTATACCTTGTTGCGTAACATTAATAATTATTCCGTTTCCAACAGGATTAATTAAACTATCTGTAGCATCAGTTGTTGCACCATTATTGGATGTTTCTATAATTAAAAATTCGTTAGGATTAGTGTAACTTACATCAAAATCTAAAGCGTTATCGTTTTCTTCTATTGATGCAGCAGTAGCGTCAGCAAGTTCAGCTTTAGTTGTTATACCTTTAGATACATCAACTCTTACGCCAATTCTACCAACAACATCAGTGTTAGTGACTAAATCATTTGCTGGATCATTATTTAAAGGCGTTGTAATAGTTAAAACAAAACCTTTTTGAAGATTTTCTTCAACTGTAGTTTCTTGATCTAATGCTGATGTTTCAAGTTCAATGTATTCATTTCCACCAGTATAATTTACAATAAAATCATTAAAAATATTATTTGTATTTATAGCTGTATTAGTAGCTGCAGCTAATTGCGCTTTAGTAGTAACACCAGCACTAATATCAACTTTAATACTTAATAGGCTAGCAAGATCAACATCCGTAGTTCCAGGATCAATACTCGAACCTGTAGCATCATACCATACATAATATTTTCTATCATTTTCAGTATTTAAAACAAAATACTTTGTATCTAAGTCTGCAGGAATAACACCAATATATGTACTAAAGTCTATAAGTTGAGTAGATAAGGTTGTATCATACCACACATAATATTTTCTAACATCAGAAGAAGAATTTATTAAAAAATATTTTCCATCTAAAGCTGAAGGAATAGTTCCAACATAAGAAGAAAAATCAACATTAGTAATTTCACTTCCACCTTGGAATGTATAAGTTCTAGGAGAAGGTCCTGCTATTGTTACCGAAGATACATTTGAAACAAAATTAGATAGACCTAATAAATTTATTGAAACTTTAGATCTTGTTTCCGTATTAGCATAAAAAACGGTATTCTGATAAATATCAACATCTTTAGCTTTAGGAGGAGGTTCGTTAGCTTGAGCTACACCTTCACCAGAAACAGGATTTGTATAAAGTAATAAACCATTTTGTCTAAAAGTTTCAGGAGCTATATCAGTTAATGTAACTACTCCAGCAGTTAATTGCGCTGATGTTGGATAGTCTTCTACTACCAAATTCATTTCATTACCAGGATCAATATCATCAAGAGTTAAAGAACCTGTTGCAGTAAAAATTCCTGTTCTATATAATCTATAAAAATATTGATTATCTATTAATTGAGGTATGCTAAATTCAATATTTACAATAGCATTTGAATTACTAAAATTTGTAATAACAAGTCTTGCGCTTGGAACACCTTCAATTAAATTATCATTTTGATCTTTATATGCCCAAGTTAAACTATAAGCAACTTTACTGTTTGGAGGCAAGAAACCGTCAAGTGTTGGGTTTAATGTTCCATTAAGATCTAAAGCTTTAATTGCACCAGCATCTACAATAAATCCTGGAGCCGTAGTAAAATCTGCAGCAGACTTAGCTGATATTTTTTTAATACCATCGTTTGTTGTAAAATATAGATTTTTATTTGATTCTACATATTTAATTCTTAGGCCAGCTTCAGGTTCAGTAAAAGAACCATCAAACTGTAAAAAATTACCATCTAGTGTGTTGTTGTGAGGATTATCATTATATAAGAGTTTATCGTTATAATGAATAAGAATTCTATCTTTATAATCTAGAAGTTGTTTTGATCGATCTGTCCCAATACCAAAAGCATTACCATAGGCAGCAAAGCCGCGTCTTGGTTCAACAACGCTATCTCTATCGATAATAACGTTATTAGCTTCTGTAAAAGAACCTTCAGGTATCTCTGATAATTGATTTGGATGAGTATAAAGACCGCGAGCCTTTAGGATTGGCTTTTGACTCATTGTTACCTTCTGTTATAACGTTTTGAATAAACTGTTCCACGAAGTGGGCTATATCTATTTACAACTTTTTTAGGTGAATCTTCTACTCGATTATCGATAATGCTACCAGTTTTCATTTCCATTTCAACTAGTTTTTGATTAGCGTTTTGTAAACCTTGAGTGTCACCAATCGCTTCAAGAATTCTGCAAGCTACTCGATGAGCTAGCACAACATGTAAATCTGTTGGGATTTGTGGAATATTAGATTCACCAGCTTCAGCTAAATGATCACCTATTTCTAAATCTGCAGGAATATCTTCAGGATTAAAATTAACAACAAGAGTTGTTGGATTTATTGTTTGTGCCGAAAGATCAATACTTAAAATTCTATGAGGAGATTTAACTTTATAAAAGTCATATTTTATACTAGTATTAAACTTTGTAGGCATTGAACTAATTTGAATATCACCATTATTACGATTGATTGAAGTAATTACACCAATTTGTTCTTTTAAAACAAGATTAGATGGTCTAATATAATAAATCATCGCAAGAGAACCTCTTGGATTATTATTAAGATTTGCTAAAACAACCTTATTGTTTTTAATATAAAAACGTGTAAGACCGTTATCAAATTCTTCAAATCGATCACCAATACCAATTCGAGTCATTTCATTATAGTTTTTATCATCAATTTTATACTGAACATCTCGAAGTCGATTTCCGATAGCTCTATAAGGAATTGTGTATTCTTTTTGATTTTCAACTAATTCTAGTTCTTCTTCAAAAAGAAAAAAATCCTCATGAAATTGTATAACAGAAGGAACTAATCCAATAGACATTTCTTCGTTAGCTAATTCAAGAAAATCGTCCTTAGTGAAAGTGACTTGATTTTCAGGAACACTAGCTCTACGCTTAATGCTATCTATTAAATCTTCTGATGATAAATATTGACTCATTTTATTCCTTAATTAACAGTATTCGTCTTCTTCGTCCATGTCTTCTTCAGATTCGCTACCGAGCATTTCTTCGGCTTTTTCTAGACCAGCTTTAAGACCTTTTTTATCTTTAGCTGCAACTGTAACTTTTTTTAGTTCAGACAAATCTTCACCCATTACACCAGAAAGCATATCCTGAAGTTCTTTTAATACTTCCATTTTGCTATCCATACTAGGCGATTTTTTAGCCTTTTTTTTGTTTTTTAACATTTCCATTAGTTCTTTCATTTTATCTCCTTATCTGAATAAACTAATAATAAATCCTACAGCAAGCAGGATATTTATAATTTTTTGTGTTTTTAATTGTTTTTTTAAATTTTTATCTAAATCAAAAGCTTTATTGGCAACAATCTCTGTTGTTTTATGAAGCGAATAAATACGAGCTTCTAGTTGTTTATATTCAACATCAGTTTGTTCAAGTACATCATTTAATCTATTATCTAATTCTTGACATGTTGCATTAAGTTCGTTAGATACTTTTTGTAAAGAAGATTCTATTTGACTAAAATCAATCTCACCTGCAACAACTTCAGAATGATAAACTTCTTTTATAATTTGCGGTAATTCTTTTTCTACAACAGTTTTAGTATGAAAATTTTCTTTTATAATTTGAGGTTCGCGAGATTCAAGAAATTTAATACTTGCACCAAGTTCTTCAATTCTTTTATTTAGTTCCAACATTTTTACAGTTTCTTGATATGCAACTTCAGCTTTTTGTTCTGGAGTTATATCATTAACTGCTATTGATTCAATAAATGAACCTAGTTTTATTTTAGCCATTATTTACCTACAACTATAATTTGTTCAGGACTATTAGGCGTTATTCTAAGTTTTTTACCTAACACTTCAAATTGTCTTGAGGGTAACATTGAAAAATAAGTTTCTCCATCAGGACTAACTTCTAAAATAAAATCACTAGTTGAATAAATTTGTATCTTTTCTACCATTTCAATATCAATAATAAATTCAGAAACAGGACCTTCAGATTTAAATAGTTTACTTTTTTTAGATACCATTACGCTGTCACCGTCATCAGCATTAAGTTCCAGGGACATTTCCAAGTTAGTTAGACTAACATCTAATGATTCATTTTCCTCATTATATACTTTCCTAATTACCTGATTTGAATCTAATTTTGTTATATTTTTCATTATTTACCTCAAATTAAAAGTGTACACTATTTATACACTTTTGTCAAGTTTTTTTACACTATTATCCTACAGTAGTAGTTTCAGCGCGGAATTTGATTTTTCCAGTTGTAAATCCAGCATAGTTACCAGATGTATATTGTATTTGTCCTGCGTTTGTAATTGTGAATGCTACAAGAGAATCATCACCGTTTG
>JANMGZ010000466.1:0-2143 GCA_031374905.1 Dolichospermum sp. OTE_70_metabat_362_sub | reverse complement strand
ATTTCTGACACAGAACCTGCATGAAGTCTTATGGGTAAAGGATTCACAGAATTAACACACTAGAAAGCCACTCCATTGCCGGTGGTGCGGCTCATGCTTTTGAACGCAACGGTTACAAATTTGAGTCTGGACCCTCTTTATATTCTGGTTTATCTTATACCCCTTCACCTAATCCCTTACGGCAAGTTTTAGATGCCATTGGCGAAGATTTACCCTGCGTTAATTACAATACCTGGGGTTGTTATTTACCAGAAGGCTACTTTGATGCTCAAGTTGGTGCTGACCAATTCTGTGAAATATTGCAACAACTGCGGGGAGATAAAGCTGTAGCACAATGGCGCAAACTCCAGGAAATTATGACACCTTTGGGTAAGAGTGCGATCGCTCTCCCACCCTCTGCCTTGCGCTATGATTTAGGTGCGGTGTTAACTATGGGTAAATTTGCCCCGGCTTTACTGCAACAAGCCGCTAACGTCATCAAATTAACAGGGTCTTTTTCTAACATTATTGATGGTGTAATCACAGACCCTTTTATTCGCAACTGGTTAGATTTACTTTGCTTCCTGTTATCTGGATTACCCGCAGATGGGACAATTGCCGCAGAAGTGGCTTTCATGTTTGCAGATTGGTATCGTCCTCATGTGCAGTTAGATTATCCGATTGGGGGAAGTGGTGCATTAGTTGATGCACTGGTACGGGGGTTGACTAAACATGGTGGTAAGTTAGTTTTGAATGCTCATGTGGAGCAAGTTTTAGTAGAAAATAACCGTGCTGTCGGGGTACGTCTGCGGAGTGGTCAAGAAATCCGAGCCAGTAAAGCTGTTGTTTCTAATGCTTCTGCGTGGGATACTCTCAAACTCATTCCTGAAGGTGCTTTACCTAAACGGTATGTGGAAAAGCAACAAGCAATACCTGAATGTGATAGTTTTATGCACCTGCATTTAGGTATTGATGCAGCAGGATTGCCTGAGAATCTAGGTATTCACTACATTGTAGTTAACGATTGGGACAAAGGCGTAACTGCACCGCAAAATGTGGTAGTTGTATCTATTCCTTCAGTTCTTGATTCGTCTTTAGCACCAGTGGGTAAGCACGTAATTCACGTTTATACTCCTGGTAATGAACCTTATGCTATTTGGCAAGCAAAGGAACGCAATAGCGAAGAATATGCGTTGTTAAAACAAGAACGTGCGGAGGTGATGTGGCAAGCTTTGGAAAGAATTATTCCTGATATTCGTTCCCGTTGCGAAGTTAGTTTGGTGGGTACTCCCCTTACTCATGGGCGATTTTTGCGTCGTCATCATGGTAGTTATAGACCAGCTATAGCGGCAGGGAAGGGTTTATTTCCTGGTGGGAATACACCTTTGTCGGGGTTGTTGTGTTGTGGAGATTCGACTTTTCCGGGGATTGGGTTGCCGGCTGTGGCTGCTAGTGGGATGATAGTTGCTAATACTATTGCGCCTGTGCAGCAACATTTACAATATATTTCAGAGACATTTGGTTAAAATGTCTTTACGCATGATTTGTATATCAGAAAATATAAATCTCCAATATCTGGGAGTGTAATTAAGTTAATACCAAAATACTTTCCATGTCACTACTATCAAATTGGGTAATTGTGTCCAAATTATCTCTCAAAATCTGCACAATCTTTGATGTGGGACTATTACCAATACGTAGATAAATAAATTTTGGTGGATGACCATAAAGTAAACTACGTTGATGAAAGTCAGAATCTTTGGAAATAATCACAAAACTATTCATTTTGGCGAATTCCCAGATAATGGCATCATCAGTATTTATAAGTCCTAAAGTTTTAACGTGTTGAGAATCAGGATACAGATCAATAATTTTATCAATAATCCGATCTGACAAATTTTCGTCTAATAGCAATTTCATAAAGATGCAACAAATAACTTTTTCTCTCGGTCAGCAGCAAAAGCAAGACAAGCTTTAATATCTTCAGATGTCAGTTCTGAAAAATCTTCCAAAATTTCTGCTTCTGTCATCCCACCTGCTAAATATTCTAAAATGTCGTACACAGTCATACGCATTCCGCGAATACAAGGTTTTCCACTGCGTTTTCCAGGTTCAATGGTAGTAATATCTTGATAATTCATGATCTCTCCTGTTGTTTAATCTT
>JANMGZ010000463.1:0-5162 GCA_031374905.1 Dolichospermum sp. OTE_70_metabat_362_sub | reverse complement strand
GGGGCGCAAGGCCTGCGCCCATTCCGGCACAAGAGGAACACAAAAAAGTCCCAATTGCATCATGCCATATAAATCAATTATTCTTACTTGCAAATACAAATCCCCGCATTTTCGCGGAAACTGAATCAACAGTATTCATTGCTTTCCATAAATCTGCTGTTTTCACCCAAACTGGCGGATATTTATAGCGAGAAACATCCATAATTAAAAATCTGTCTGTTAATTCGTTATATGCCGCTAAAGGTGAAATATGTCCGCCTTTTTCTTGACCAATTTCTTTACGTAAATAGTTGATAATCACAAAGTTTCCTGGTTGTTGTAAATTTTCTGCTGTCAACTTGCGAAACTCGGCTAAATTCGTATCACCAGCATGATAAACCTTAACTTGTACATTATAACTTTCTAATAATCCTCCTAACTCATCTAAAGTCATCCCTTGACGAGCAACAACTTCGGAACTAACCACATTTTTAGTTTTTTCATTACTAAAAAAGTTACCTTGGGTAAATACCCGAAATGGTTTATATTCAGGTGCTTCTGGGGCAGGAATTTTCAAGCTATTTAACACCATCACCATACTAGCAACTCCACAATATGCCTGATTAATTTGTGTTACAAATTGCGTACTTAATGGGAAAAAATCACTTTTTGATTTACTAGCAATTAATAATGTTTCACCTTCAGGAGTATCAAAACCAATCAAGTTAGGGGAAAGTGATAATGTTTGAGAAAAGACATTTCCTCCAGTCAAACAAATGCCTAAAATTATAACTCTAATTAATGTTTTGATAGGATTGATTGTTATAAATTGCATGGTTCTATTTTCACCCTAATTTAAGTTGTTTTAATGGCAAAAGCAAGATATATTTTTATATGATTATTAAATCAAAATTCCCGCAATTCCCGCAGTAATAAAACCCGCTAATAATCCACCAATCATTGTTTTTACACCCATGCGGGCTAAGTCATGTTGACGGTTGGGTGCTATGCCTGTCATCCCCCCAATAGTAATGCCAATTGAGCCAATATTAGCAAAATTACACAAAGCGTAAGTGGTAATAATGACTGAACGTTGAGAAATTTCTTGTTTCTTAATCATTTCTCCTAAATCCAAATAGGCGATAAATTCATTAAGAATCGTCTTTTTACCTAATAATGCCCCAACTTGTCCACAGTCAGCCCAAGGTACACCCATCAACCAAGCAACGGGAAACATAACAAAAGATAACATCCATTCTAAAGACAATTGCGGACAACGTACTAACGTCCCCAACCAACTTAAACTGGCATTGACAGCAGCCAATAAACCCAAAAAAGCAATTATTATTACCCCAACATTAACCGCTAATTTTACACCATCAATTGCCCCAGAGGTGGCAGCATCAATAGCATTAACATAATTATTCTGGATATCTATATCAATTTTTCCAATAGTTTCCGATACTTCTGTTTCTGGATACATAATTTTTGATACTATCAAAGAAACTGGAGAAGTCATAAAAAAAGCAGCAATCAAATGTTCTGGTGGAATCCCAAAGGACAGATAAGCGCCCAGTACGCCACCAGCAATAGTGGCAAAACCACCAGTCATGACAGCGTGCAATTCAGATTGCGTCATATTTGCTATGTAAGGCTTGACTATAAGTGCTGCTTCTGTTGGCCCCAAAAAGATATTTCCAGCACAGGATAAAGATTCGGAACCCGATGTTTTCATGGTTTTCATCATTAACCATGCTAGGGCATTAACAACTCTTTGCAAAATGCCATAGTAGTAAAGAACACTAATAAATGATGAGAAAAAGATAATTGTGGGGAGAATTTGAAAAGCAAAAAGATGATCTTTGAAGTTTTCACCAAAAACAAATTTTGCACCAACATCAGAAAAAGCTAAAAAATTACCGACGATATTTCCTAATGATTTAAATATATTTAAACCCCATGAGGTTTTGAGAATTACTAAAGCCAAAATAAATTCCAACCCTAACCCCCAAGCGACTGTACGCCAGCGCACAGCCTGGCGGTTGACAGAAAGGGCGTAGGATATACCAATAAAAACGCATATACCTAGAAATGAAATAGTCCGTTCCATATTCAGTGTTTCAATGTTGCGAATAAGCTTCAGAATAACTTAATTTCAGGGTATGAAGTTCTGAATTGGCTGAGTTAGGCAGTTTTTCTCTGTGACAGTAGGACTTAATAGGGAACTGTTTACAGCTAAAATGTTGCTAATATCACCCAACAGCATATTTGCTGGTTTAATTAATCTGAAAATATAAAGAAACAATTAAAAATATACAAAAATTAAATAAATTGTTATTACAGAACTATGCAAATGGGAATAAAGAGTGTATATTGGTTTCAACTTCAGTATACCGAAAGATTTATAGTCTACCAATTATGAGATGCCTCTGGTTCACCACAAAAATGAACCGGAGGCATCTGTGTTTTGGGGACTGGGAACTGGAAATGATGAATTAGACCGACCAAAAATAAAATACCCAATTTCTAATACCGAATTTTTAATTATCAACGCCAACCCAACCACCGCAAGCAAGGGACAATGAGGTAATGGGTTATACTCAAAGAAAAGCTAATTAAGATACTCACCAAGCTAAAAAAAGCTATGGGTGAAAACATATTCAACCCTTGTGGTTGGCTGGAAAAATGGAATAAATGTAGTCCCAATCCTAAACGCACAAAAACAGCTATTAAGTTGGCACTACCTAAACCTGCGATTACAGCATAAGCAATTTGATGACTGCGAAGACCTAAACCCAGAGTTAATATGGGAAGTGAAATTAAAATCCATGTGACTAGGCTTTCAGCCGGACTCGCTGTTGTGATGAATTGACAAACTATCCAGCCTAAACTATAGCCAATTAAGCCCATTAAAGCTGTAATGAGAAAACGCCGCTTTTGTCCAAAACACCCTGATAAGGTTAATCCCCAACCTGTTCCCAATCCAGCAAAACCATAAAGTATAGTTTCTGCTGCTATATAAGGTTGATTTTTGACTAATGTTGGTAATTGATAGGCCAGTAATTCCAACCAGCGATCGCCTAAACTGGTATGGTAGGCCAGAATAAAACCAATTATAGTCCCTATTCCTGCAAAGACACTTGCCAGGATCATTACCCAAATAGTTGCTAAACAAGCTGATAGGAATTTGAATATTCCCTGAATGATAAATAAAGTAGTATTACTTATAGATTGAGTAATTTCAGTTAGAGATGTTACTAGCTTTTTACCTGTACTACTAAATAAGCCTTCTCGTGAATATGGGGAAGCAATATTAAGTAATCTTTTATGAATAATATCTGCACCTGCTGGACGCAATTTCGCATCCTCTTGTACCATTTCATCCAGCAAATCCGCTAAGTCGGGCTTAATCTGTCGGTACTTACGCCAATGCAATTTCCCGGTTAGACTATCTTCCAATTCTGACGGATATTTACCTGTCAGCAATTGAATCATAGTCCGTCCTAAAGCATAAAAATCAGCCGATGGACCAATATTGCCGCCGCGAATTTGTTCGTGAGGGCTATAGCCAGAAGAATATAAGCGTGTAGATGTAGAATGCGATCGCGAAACTGAACCACTAAATTGTTTAGCACCACCAAAATCAATTAGCACCAATTGATCACTTTTAGCAGGAGATACTGGAGTGGAAGTCCGTAACATCAAATTAGAAGGTTTGATATCTCGGTGAATAATTTGGCGTTTATGTAATTCCTGTAAAATCAGCACAGCTTGAATAAACCAACCTATCACTAAATCTTCGGAACAACCTTGAGGGGAATTACTCAATACTTCCTCTAAAGTGTATCCATTAATTTTTTCCATCACCAAACAAGGTAATTGATAGGGTTTAGGGTTAACCAAATTAACTTGAAAATATCCGTCAGCATCAACTTTTGGCACACCAGAATTACGGAAACTACTTAAAACTTCCGCTTCTTGAATGAACAATTCCAGTGCTTTAGGTGAAGTTTCAACCAGCACCTTGAGAACTTTTTCTGTTTGTGTTTTTTCATCCCAAATTGTGTAAATTTGGGCAAATCCTCCAGCACCGAGAGGTTTAAGAGAGAAATAGCGATCTAACAGATGTAGCGGTGCGCCACAACTGTTACAGAATTTGTTTCCCCAGGGTTGGGGATAAGGACGTTGACAATGAGGATTTATGCAGTGAACCGCACTCTGAGTTATCTGGGTCAAAACCACGAAAATACAAAGGCTGGATCGATTTTAGCGTTTATTTAACTTTAGTTCTAGATATTTCTGTGAATAAAGCACAAAACTTTTATATTCAGGTAATTCAAGAAATCGGGAATTTTGTTAGAGAACTCCAAAAAGAAGATGGTCTAATTTTGTGAGATGGGTAAGGATACCCATCTTTGTATTATTAGCATACAAGACTTATACTGAGTTTGTCAAAGTATGCCTGCACCACAAAAAATTTTGAGCTATTTTTCTTTTTGGAAGTCTCTTATTTATTAACTGAACAGGAAATTAGCACCAAAGAGGTTGACATTCACATCAGCGTTAGTAAAACCAGTTGTACTGGATAAAGTAGTTAATAACAGTCCTGTTCCAAAACCATTATTAGCAGCAATACCATCACCAATTCTGACTTCTGTATTTGCACCCAATGTAATGACATCAAGGTTAGTAATACTGGTAAAATTCAGTTTATCCCCACTGACACCACGCACAAACTGATAAACGGTGTCCGCACCATCACCAGAAGCATAGTTAACATTATCCACAGCATTATCGTTGAACCCTAAATACAGGATATCGTTACCTAAACCACCATTGAAGGTATCACTATTTGCACCACCGATGAGGATATCGTTACCACTAGTACCTGTTAGAGTCAGGCTAGAAGGATTGCCAATTTTACCATCACCATTAGCATCTATGCCAAACACAGTTTCTTGAGTTAAAGCTTCCGCAGAATTTAATCCCCATTGACCTTCAGAAGAAACCCAATTCCAATTATTATCCAAATGCCAAATGATGAGATAGTTTCCAGGGACATTTTTCCAAAGAAGTTGATTATCGCCATTGACGGTTTCTGCGGCTAGAGTTTGCCATCCTGCATAAATATTTTCGGAGATTTGTTGTCCACCATTTTTGATAGCAGTTGGGGTATTTGTTCC
>JANMGZ010000435.1:0-7715 GCA_031374905.1 Dolichospermum sp. OTE_70_metabat_362_sub | reverse complement strand
GCCTTTGGTTACACCATAGAAGATGTGGAAATGGTGATTCACCCCATGGCCAGCACTGGTGCAGAAGCAACTTTCTGTATGGGAGATGATATTCCTTTAGCGGTATTGTCAGAAAAATCCCATTTGCTGTATGACTATTTTAAACAGCGGTTTGCCCAAGTTACTAATCCAGCAATTGACCCTTTACGGGAAAAGTTGGTAATGTCTCTGACGGTGGAATTGGGTGAAAAGGGGAATTTATTAGAACCGAAGCCAGAATACGCTCGCAGACTGAAGTTAGAGTCACCTGTACTCACTCAAACAGAGTTAGAAACTATTAAGTTGTCAGGTTTTGCAACGGCTGAATTGTCAACTTTATTTCCTATAGCCACAGGACCAAATGGTTTAAAAACGGCTGTGGAATCTTTGCAAAAACAAGCTGCGGAATCGGTGCGGGCTGGTGCGAAGATTTTAATCTTAAGTGACAGAACAGGTACAGGAATTGCGGCAGAATATACCTATATTCCGCCTTTATTAGCCATTGGTGCGGTTCATCATCACTTAATCCGTGAAGGGTTACGGATGAAAACATCTTTAATTGTGGATACTGCTCAATGTTGGAGTACCCATCATTTTGCTTGTTTGTTGGGTTATGGTGCGGGTGCGGTTTGTGCCTATATGGCTTTAGATACTGTCAGTGCTTGGTGGGCTGAACCGAAAACTCAGCAGTTTATGGAAAGAGGCAAAATTGCGACTTTGACTTTAACCCAAGCCATTGAAAATTATCGCAAAGCTGTAGAATCGGGTTTGCTGAAAATCCTCTCGAAGATGGGAATTTCTCTACTTTCCAGTTATCAAGCGGCGCAAATATTTGAAGCTATTGGGATTGGTGGTGATTTATTGGCTTTGGGTTTCCGGGGAACAACTTCGCGGATTGGTGGTTTAAGTGTGAGTGAATTGGCACAAGAGGTGTTATCTTTCCACTGTAAGGCTTTCCCTGAATTGACGGCGAAGAAACTGGAAAATTTAGGTTTTGTCCAATACCGTCCCGGTGGTGAATACCACATGAATAGCCCAGAATTGGCGAAGTCGCTGCATAAGGCTGTTAATGGTAAGCAGTATGACCATTATGAGGTTTATAAACAACATCTGCAAAATCGTCCGGTGACGGCGTTGCGTGATTTGCTAGATTTTCAAAGCGAGCGCTCATCAATTCCCATAGATTCGGTAGAGTCAGTTAATGATATTGTTAAACGTTTCTGTACTGGTGGGATGTCTTTAGGGGCATTGTCACGAGAGGCACATGAAACTTTAGCGATCGCAATGAATCGGATTGGTGGTAAATCTAATTCTGGTGAAGGTGGCGAAGATCCGGTTCGTTACAATATTTTGAGAGATGTAGATGCTAATGGTAAATCTGCCACTCTTCCTCATCTCAATGGGTTGAGAAATGGTGACACGGCTGCAAGTGCAATTAGACAAATTGCATCAGGACGGTTCGGCGTTACTCCCCAATACTTAGCTACAGCCCAACAACTGGAAATCAAAATTGCCCAAGGTGCAAAACCAGGAGAAGGTGGACAACTACCAGGACCCAAAGTAAGCCCCTATATTGCCATGTTGCGCCGTTCTAAGCCGGGTGTAACTTTGATTTCACCACCACCGCACCATGATATTTATTCGATTGAAGATTTAGCCCAGTTGATTTTTGATTTGCACCAAATTAACCCTACAGCCCAAGTTTCAGTGAAATTAGTTGCTGAAATCGGGATTGGCACAATTGCAGCAGGTGTAGCTAAGGCTAATGCCGATATTATCCAAATTTCGGGACATGATGGTGGTACAGGTGCATCACCACTTTCTTCCATTAAACACGCGGGTAGTCCTTGGGAATTGGGTTTAACAGAAGTACATCGGGTATTGATGGAAAACAGTTTGCGCGATCGCGTCATCTTGCGTGTAGATGGTGGTCTGAAAAGCGGCTGGGATGTCCTCATTGGGGCGTTAATGGGGGCAGAGGAGTTTGGGTTCGGTTCGATAGCCATGATTGCGGAAGGCTGCATTATGGCGCGGATTTGCCACACTAATAACTGTCCTGTGGGTATAGCTTCTCAGAAGGAAGAAATGCGGAAACGGTTTACAGGCATTCCTGAACACGTTGTCAACTTCTTCTACTTCATTGCGGAAGAGGTGCGGAGTTTGTTGGCTAAATTGGGATATCGTTCTTTGTCAGAAGTAATTGGTCGCGCTGATTTGTTAACTGTGCGTTCTGAAGTCCAACTAAATAAAACCCAAGCTTTGAATTTGGATTGTTTAACTAAGCTACCAGATACAAAAGTTAATCGCAGTTGGTTGGTACATGAGAAAGTTCACAGCAACGGACCAGTTTTAGATGATCAGTTACTAGCTGATGCAGATATTCAAGCCGCGATTCAGGATCAAGGTGAAGTTAGTAAAACCGTCACGGTTGTAAATACCGATAGAACGGTCGGTGCGAGGTTAACTGGGGCGATCGCTCATAAATACGGTGACAACGGCTTTACAGGGCAAATTAACCTCAACTTCCAAGGGAGTGTGGGGCAAAGCTTCGGCGCGTTTAACCTTGATGGTGTGATTCTCAACCTCGTAGGGGAAGCTAACGACTATGTAGGTAAGGGCATGAATGGTGGGGAAATTATTATTAAGCCCCCAGCAGCAGCCACCTATAACCCAGCAGAAAACGTGATTGTGGGGAATACCTGCCTTTATGGTGCAACTGGTGGGGTGTTATTTGCCAATGGTTTAGCTGGAGAACGGTTTGCGGTACGGAACTCTAAAGGTACAGCCGTGATTGAAGGGGCTGGTGATCACTGCTGCGAGTATATGACTGGTGGGGTGATTGTGGTTTTAGGTAAGGTTGGCCGCAATGTAGGTGCAGGTATGACGGGTGGATTGGCTTACTTCTTAGATGAAATTGGTAATTTCCCTGATTTAGTTAATCACGCTATTGTTAAGGTGCAGCGGGTTGTAAGTGATGTTGGCAGACAACAATTGTATGATCTGATTAAAACTCATGCAGATAGAACTGGTTCACTTAAAGCCCAGGAAATTATCGCCAATTGGGCAGAATATTTACCTAAATTCTGGCAGTTAGTACCACCTTCTGAAGCTGATAGTCCTGAAGCGAAAACGGAGGAAAAACAGTTAAGTTCTGTGTAATTTGTCTGAATCAGGATTTACAGGATTTTAGGATTTACAGGATGTAATTAACAACTTTATCTGTATTCATCCTGTTCATCCTTTAATCCTGGTTATCCTGATTCAGACATTTTTATTTAAGGTTTCTTCGCTTTTTGAGATTTCTGGGATTTTTGAGCAACTACCTGTGGATATTGATCTTGCATTTCTAATAGTTCGGGAACAGTGACAAACTCATAACCCTGTTTCCGAAACCTGCTAATGATTTCTGGTAAGGCTTTGACAGTATGAGAGCGATCGCCACCACCATCGTGCATCAATACAATACCACCTGGTTTAGCTTCCCTAAATATATTGTTAATTAATCTTGGTACACCAGGACGAGCATAGTCCATAGAATCGGACGACCACATAATAACAGCATATTTATTACTTTTAGCATAAGCTGCCACCCCATTACTCATAATCCCTCCTGGTGGACGGAATAGACTGGTTTTCACACCTGTAGTTTGATAAATTATGTCTGTTGTATTAGCAACTTCATAAGCCGCTGCCTGTGCATTCATGTGATGATACCAATGATGCCAAGTATGATTAGCAATAATATGACCATCTGTAACTACCCGCTTTGTTAAATCAGGATAAGTTTTGACATTTTGGCCAACTACGAAAAATGTGCCTTTGATATTATTTTTTTTGAGAATATCTAATACTTGTGCTGTACTATTAGGCCAAGGACCGTCATCAAACGTTAGGGCAATAACTTTTTTTTCTGGGGGAAGTTTAGCTTCGTTAATTACAACCCCTTGAAACTTAGGTGGTACATCAGTAGCAAACCCTTTGGCTTGTGCTTCTTGTTGCCAACTGGTGAGCATTTCTGATTTAAATTCCTCTAACCGCTGCTGAGTTTTTACATTAGCAGCAATATCTTTATTTTTAACAATGACGTTTTGATTTTGAGCATCAGAAGTTTGAGCTTTGAACAGAATCATCAAAGCGATACTTAATGTACCAGCTAGTCCAATCAATCCAATTAATATTTCCTGAGTCCCAAAAGATGACTTATTATTTTCCACAACGTAACTCCTTCAAGGGGTGAGCAACCAATGTTGGCAGCGATCGCTCTGACGGTAGGTTATAACACATTTTTCTAAAAGTTGAGATGGTTTGTCATACTGTAAAATATGAGTCACTTGAACATTTATGTATATTTTACTGCTTAGGATTATGGGTTACTTTTGAAAAAATGATTTTTTCTGTAATGCCATGAGTAGTTAGATGATAATTAACTAAAGATAGTTTCTCATTTATGAATGAGATTTAGTAGTTACGTTGGCTACTATTCTAATCTTGAGTGGATATATTTTTATCACAGATTCATAATTTTTCCATAATAGTGGACTTAGCTGACAAAATTAACATTTGTTCTGTTAAGTTGATTTTTTCCAAATCACTAGTATCACCCCAGAGACAATCAAACCTAGTCCAAAAACACGGGTTAGAGAAATAGGTTCTTTTAAAACAAAGTACCCTAGTAATACAGAAAATATGTAACCAATGGATACAGCAGGGGCAGCAACGCTGAGATTTACTTTGGTTAGGAGTAAGATATAGGCTACTGCACCAATACCATAACAGGTTAATCCTAATAAAAGTTCTGGTATGGTGATCATGTTGAGAATGAGATTAATCATGTTTTCTCCATGAACTTTACCTAATTTAATTGCTCCTATTTTTAAAAAAAACTGTCCAGCGACACTAATAAGAACTGATATTAGTAGTAAACTAAATTCTGGTATTGACACTGATATTACCTGGATTTTATTGATAAGGGTGATTGGTGTGATGAAATACAATCATGAAATACAATCATGAAATACAATAGAGGGCGCAGGCCCTGCGCCCCTACGTTTTTGAGATTTAAAAGTATTGAATAGTAGTATTTTTCAAGTTAATATTTTAGTTTTTTGTAAAGCCTCCAGTTTCTTTTAATGTATAAAGAGGACGACCTTTTACTTCTTCGTATATTCTGCCAATATATTCACCTAAAATACCAATACAAATTAATTGGACTGAACCCAAGAAAAACATAGAAATTGTAATTAATGTGTAACCAATTAAGTGAGAAACTGGGGCAAAGATTCGCCAATAAAGCACTAATACTATCATGATCATAGCGATCGTAGCTGAGATAATCCCTAAGTAAGTTGCCAGTCGTAAGGGAACTGTAGAAAAAGAGATAATACCATCAATTGCCAGGGCTAAAGATTTAGCAAAAGTATATTTTACATCTCCTGCAAAGCGAGGGTTTCTTTCAAAAAGTACAGAGGTTTGTCGAAAACCTACCCAAGCACGTAAACCGCGAATATAACGGTTGCGTTCTGGCATAGAATTGAGAATATCTACTACTTGTCTATCCATTAAGCAAAAATCTCCTGTATCCACAGGAATATCAACTTTAGCCAAGCGGCGAAGAATGCGATAAAAAAGGTATGCAGTCAGGCGTTTTAGTCGGCTTTCTTGTTGACGAGATATTCTTTGAGCATATACGACTTGATATCCTTGATGCCATTTGTCAATCATTGTTAAAATTAGTTCTGGTGGATCTTGGAGATCAGCATCCATAACAATGATACATTTGCCTTGGACAAAGTTCAAACCAGCGGTAACGGCGATTTGATGCCCAAAATTCCGGGCTAAACTGAGGTAATGTATCCGATTGTCACGATGGTGTAATTCGCGCATCATAGTTAAAGAGCGATCGCGGCTACCATCATCAATTAAAATCAGTTCAACATCACCGTCTAACTGTTCCATGACTTGATGTAATCGGCGATACATCTCCGTGATGTTTTCTTCTTCGTTATAAATGGGGATAACTAGGGAGTAGATAGGCTGAGTCATAATGATAAAATTTCTTTAAAATTTAATTGCCTGAAAATAAAAATCTATGAATTATTTTTCTTACCTAAAAATCAATAAGGACTATATCATACTATTAACAATTTGGTTAATAGGATTAATTATAGATAGAACATGGTTTTTCTTAGATGAATCTATTCCAGCTTATGATCAAAGCGCACATTTAACAGGAGCATTACATCATTATCGAATTTTTCAAAACTTGAATATCTTATCAGCTGATTGGTGGTTGTCTCTTTGGCAATTAACCCCTAGTTATCGCGCTCCTTTTGTATATATTTGTACTGTACCGTTTTTAGTATTGTTTGGTAAGGGTCATGATCAAGCAAGTTTAGTCAATTTATTATATACAGCTATAATTATTTTCTCAGTATATTATTTAGGGAATTATTTATTTCCAAACCGACAAGTTGGGATAACAGCCAGCATATTTTGCCTATTATTCCCCATCATGGGAATAATACGGACAGATTATTTATTAGATTATGGTTTAACATCTATTGTGATAGCCACTTTCACGATTTTAACAATTTGGAAAGACAGTTATATTGGTTTTTTATCATGGATATTAACGCTTTTTCTAGGAATAGGAATAGGGTTAATCATGTTAGCTAAACCCACAGGGTTTATTTTCATTTTTATTCCTATTATCTTCACATTAATTATTTTTGTCAGAAATCGTAAAATTATTAAACTAACTCAAATAGGATTATCTTTAATTTTAGCTTGGTTCATTTGTGGTTCTTGGTATAGATTAAATTGGTTAACTATTATTACTTCTGCATTAAATGCTAACAATGTGGGAAAAGGAGAAGGTGATCCTGCGGCTACAACTATTGCTGGTTGGTTATATTATCCGCAAACTCTCCCGGAAAGTGTTAGTTTTCCGATATTATTTATCAGTATTGGTATTTTCTTAGTTTATACTTTTAACCAGAAGTTTACTAAAAATGTAATTAAAGATAATTTATCTAAATCTGCTTTAAATTGGTTATTTATTTTCCTAATTAGTAGCTATGTATTTTGTTCACTGGGTACAAATAAAGATATTAGATTTATTCTTCCCTGCTTTCCCGTAATTAGTTTAATATTGGCTTACTTTTTTAATTTAGTAGAAAATATCTGGTTTGATAAACTTCGGTTAACAACTATTGTATTAAGTGGCATAGTTTTAGTTAATAATTTATTTCCCTTACCATTAATTCAAGCATGGGGAGGAAAACATTTACCTAATGATGAGGGTAAAAAATATCCTCTAACTAAGGTAATGGAGAGAATCCAGGAAACTGCACCATATTTAAGCACAACATTAGGAGTAATTCCAGTTTCGACAGCGCAAGTTAATGAATTTACTTTAGATTATTTTGGTACATTAGCTGATTTTCGTGTATACGGGAGAAAATTAACAATGAAATTATCTCAAGTAGATCAAGATTTGCAGTATTTATCTTGGTATATTACCAAAGATAATGAACCAGATGAACCAGGAGAAAAGGGAGAAACTAAACGCAAGTTAAAATCTTTGGTAGAAATTTCTCCTGATTTACAATTACAAGGTGATTGGGTATTACCTCATAATGATAAATTGCGATTATATCATCGCAAAAGTCCTCAGATAGTTGTTGAAAAATTAACTA
>JANMGZ010000432.1:0-1632 GCA_031374905.1 Dolichospermum sp. OTE_70_metabat_362_sub | reverse complement strand
CAACAAGTAAACACATATCCCTGTTATCTAGTGCGTACCAGTGAAACACCTCACCGCAACACAGTATTACTTAAACACCATTCTCCTGCTAATCATCCCCATGATTATCATTTGCAAGGGGAAATTTATAAGGAAAAATGGGTAAATATTCAAGATCAATCTTTTCCTTGGTATGTGCAGTTAGAACCCTCGCGGTTACTGTTAATGGAGTAAATAATATGTAGGGGTTTAGTAATGCTCATTGGTGTCAAATTAAGTTAGAAATGGCTTATCTGTTGCCTTCAACAACCGCCCGGAAATTCATTTCAGGGCTAATAACCAAAGTAAACTAAAGTTTACTAAACAATTTTCAGGTTCTTTAGTCATCTTCAGATGACTTCCGCTATTAGACTGGGAATTCATTCCCAGGCGGGCTATGGGTTTTACGTTAAGTTGACACCAATGAGATTTTGCTTTACCCCTACTCTTAACTTAATTCCAATAAACCTTGATAACCTGTAACAATACGATTGCCATCTTTAAGAATATGGACTTCAATTTGATCACTAGCCCAAGTGATTTTATCTGCAAATTCTGGGTTCAATATATTGACATTTTGATTGCTAGAAGAAACGGGAGAATCAGGAGAATTAATTGCTAGAGATTTGATAAAAGGACCATCAATCAAAATATCTAATTCGGCTAACAATTCTTTAGCGCCTGGAGGGGCAGAATTAGATTGTAATTGCTGGAGTGTAAAACCAGTAAAAGACATCACATTTAATCCCGCTGCTTTTAACTTTTTAGCTAAAATTGTTAATGCAGGTGCTTGCCAAAATGGTTCACCACCGGAAAAAGTTACACCCGTGTTATGGGGATTTTTGAGAATACTTTCAGCCAGGGTATCAATAGCCACTAAATCGTTAATCTCAAATGCCCAGGAGTCGGGATTAAAGCAACCAGAACACTCACGATTACAACCTTGCACCCAGACAACAGCCCGACAACCAGGGCCATTAACTTCTGATTGGTCAACATAACCCATAATGTTAAGATAGCCGGGGGGAATGTCCGCGAGTCCTAGAGATGGGTTCATGGGCTTAGTTTCCATCTTTTGTCAACTCCTTTTCAACTTTTCCTATTACTTGCTAATATAGCGAGACTCTGAAAAAGTGTGGAGAAAGAAAATATAAGCTTTTTTAAAATTTTGGCTTTAGTATCAACAAAAACTATATTTTCTCAAGCTACAGGTTCAATAGGATCATCATAGCGGTAAGGTTGAGTATTCTGTAAAGGATAAAGATTGGTATTTTGTGTTTTTGGAGATTTGATCTGATGTTGTGCTGTTTGAGGTTGTAAAATAATCACTTCTACAACATCACCAGCATGGAAAGGTAAATCTTGTAATACCAAAGTTCCATCTTCAGTTAAAGCAGTTTCGATTTTATGAGCATTCATATTATCAATAGCAGTGTGTTACAGTTGATCTTATTTTAACAGATTATCTCATTACCGTTAATTGCATTTCTTCGGTGTTAATAATTCTAAGTTATTCTCTAAGAGAACTCCACAAAAAAGATGATCCAATAACTATGCTGGTTTAGCAAAAATTTCCACAAACCATTTTTTGAGATCAGGAAGGCGGCGAATCTG
>JANMGZ010000401.1:0-2177 GCA_031374905.1 Dolichospermum sp. OTE_70_metabat_362_sub | reverse complement strand
GTTTCTGCCAAGTCACTGTGTTGAATTTCCCGACCTCGGAACATCACAGTAGCCTTAACTTTATCGCCATCTTTGAGGAAGCGTTCGGCTTGTTTGACGCGCACATTATAGTCATGTTCTTCTATTTTGTAGCGCATTTTCACTTCTTTCACATCAGCCGTGTGCTGCTTCTTCCTGGCTTCCCGCGCTTTCTTCTCCTGCTCAAATTTATATTTCCCATAGTCCATTATTCGACACACTGGCGGATCAGCTTTGTCACTAATTAGCACTAGGTCTAATTCCTTTTCCTCTGCTAATTGTATCGCTTCCTGCGGAGTTATAATTCCCAGTTGTGCGCCATCAGTGTCAATCACCCGAATTTTCGGGAAGCGAATCCGTTCGTTTATTTGGGGGAGATCGCGAGTTCTTTTTTTCTCAATCACAGGCATTATGATTAGTGGCAGCTCTTTAGTTAAGAATTTGGACTGGTCTTGATTTAGTTAGTTTAGTTTGATATGCCATTAAAGGCAAAATACAACAGTAACTCAGAATTTACAAATGAATATCCATCTCTAGTGTAGCAAATTCATAAGAAAAGTTTGATCTAGTCTTTGACTATGTAGCTTGACTCGGAGATGATTCCACTGCATTAATTAATGTAAATTACATGATATGTGACACTAATAACTTTTGTTACATTTTTTCATGAATGGTTAGATACATGATATCTATAAGACTTGAAATATGATAACAAATATTATGTATACATTGAAGCTAATCAAATATAATGTAACATATTAGAGAATAAGGGACAATATTTATAATTTCCCAGTAATTCACCAGAAAAAATGTGACTACCGCAATACATTGGCAGCAAAGAGTTGGTAATCAAAGAGATTGGGTGTGGCGTGGTTGGCAAACTCGTTACACTTATATTCGTCCCTCTCATGATTATGCAGGAACAACACCCTTAATTTTACTTCACGGTTTTGGTGCTTCCATTGGTCATTGGCGACACAATTTAGAGGTTTTGGGTAAATCTCATCCGGTTTACGCCTTAGACATGATTGGTTTTGGTGCTTCTGAAAAAGCTGCAACCAACTACAACATAGAATTATGGGTAGAGCAAGTTTACGATTTTTGGAAAACTTTTATCCGTCAACCAGTGGTTTTGGTGGGTAATTCTATCGGTTCGCTGATTTCTCTAGTCGCAGCCGCTACCCATCCTGACATGGTAAAGGGCATCGTGATGATGAGTCTACCTGATCCTAATTTAGAACAAGAGATGATTCCTAAGGCTTTACAACCTCTTGTCAGCGGGATTAAAAGTATATTCACTTCCAGATTAATATTGAAACCGATATTTTATTTTGTGCGTCGTCCTAGTGTTCTTCGTCCTTGGGCTAGTTTAGCTTATGCAAATCCCGAAGCTATTACTGATGAACTGATAGATATTTTAGCTGGACCTCCCCAGGATAGAGGATCTGCTCGAGCGTTTAGAGCCTTATTTAAAGCCACAACAGGGGCTAATTTTAGTCCTAGTGTCAAGAAAATTTTACCAAACTTAACAATTCCGATGCTGTTAATTTGGGGGAAAAAAGACCGATTTGTTCCTCCAACACTAGCAAGTCAATTTGTTGGCTACAACGAAAAATTGCAATTGCTATATTTAGAAGATGTCGGCCATTGTCCCCAGGATGAGTCACCAGAAAAAGTTAACCAGGCGATTTTAGATTGGATTGAAAATTGGTAATTGGTAATTGGTGTCAACTTAACGTTATTCAGGCGGTTAGAAACCGCGTCTACACAGGCAAAATCCACCTACGTGGGTTTAAATTCCTTGATTTTTCGTTAGTCCGCGTAGGCGGACTTCGTTGGTGTAGCAGCGTTCGCGTTAGCGTGCCGGAGGCATCTTTCCATTCGCTAGGTCTTAAGTTGATACCAATGGGTAAACATCTACCCCTACTTCCTGTCTTCACCAACAACTTATTTCGCAAACTCTAATTAATCTAATTTAAATGAACTTGTGTAGTATCAACATCTGTAGTGCCATTGACTGTATGAGCTACAGCAACCATTTGGTTGAGAATATCTTGATTGGGGACTTCACCTTTTAATACTACAGTGCTGCCTGTTTGAGCAACCCAGAGAGTATCAATGTCATCAATATTACTATTTTGATCAAATGCTAATGCTAC
>JANMGZ010000356.1:0-4337 GCA_031374905.1 Dolichospermum sp. OTE_70_metabat_362_sub | reverse complement strand
GTCTGTAGCTAAAACTACTTCATCAACTTGCCTAACAGCGGCTTTCTTCCTAATTGTTTTTGATTTTTACCCTCATAGTTAAGGGCAGCTCTAACTACTCTCTTAATTTTAATATTATTCGGTCATTTGCATAAATTTTACAACTCTTTACAACTCGGGTAATATTTTCCTCTAAATGCTGTTCTCCTCGCCAAAGCCACCAATTGTGACCATCTTGTTATTTTGTACAAACCCTCAGCAATGTTCATTCAAGATGCTGTGGTGATTTTAAATAATGATTTTTATTCAGTATACAGCACTTCCCGATGTTATAAGGTACAAGAACCCCACCCCCAACCCCACCCCGCAAGCGAGGAGGGGGCTAAGATGCACCTTATAAGAGCGGAAACCGCTGTATCAGATTCCCGACTTCTTGCTAAAATAGAATATCCAAAAAATTATCCTCAGCTAGAATTCTAAAAATCCTAAAATCCTGAAAATCCTAATTCAGACAATTCAAATTCCCGACTTCTTGCCAAAATAGAATATCCAAAAAATCATCCTTAGCTAGAATCCTGAAAATCCTAAAATTCTGAAAATCCTGATTCAGACAATTCAAATTCCCAACTTATTGTAAAAATCTTGTCATTTATTTTATCCTAAAATAAAGCATCTCAAAAATAAGCGCCATGCCCAAACGTCTCCTAGTTGTTGAATCACCCGGAAAAGTCAAAAAACTGAGTCAAATTCTCGGTGCGGATTGGATTGTCCGTGCTAGTTGTGGACATATCCGCGAACTCAGTAACGACGGTGATGATTCACTAGGATTTACAATGGAGGGTAATACTGTTCGCTGCAATTATATACCCCGTGACCAACGCGCAAAAGAAACAATTCAAAAACTAAAAGCCGCTGTTAGGCAAGTTGATGAAGTAGTTTTAGCTACAGACCCAGACAGAGAAGGAGAAACTATTGCTTGGCATCTTAAAGAAACGTTAGGATTAAGAGACCCCAAACGAGTAGTTTATACAGAGATTACACCATCAGCAGTGCGAAATGCGATCGCTCACCCCCGAAAACTTGACACTGATCTCATCGGTGCAGGATTATGTCGTGATTGTCTTGATAAACTAGTAGGTTACAAAGGCAGTCCCCTCGTTTGGGCATTAAATAACGGGGCAAAAAGTGTAGGTAGAGTTCAAAGCGCCACATTACATCTAATTTGTCAGCGCGAAAGAGAAATTTTGGCTTTTGTTCCCCAAGATTACTGGAGTGTGTGGGTAGATTATCAAGAAGGATTTCGGGCTTTTTACAAAGGTACGGCAAATTCTGACAAAGAAACACCAGAACCAGAAACGGAAACTCATGATGATGCAGCTAGTAACAACCCAGAAAAACCCGAATCTCAGCGCGTTCTGTCGGAAGCAGAAGCAAACAGATTAGTTAAAGAAGCAAAACGTCATCCTCATCAAATTATTCACCTAGAAGGGAAACTCGTTTATCGTCAACCCCCTCCACCATTTACCACCTCAACTCTGCAACAAGCAGCCGGTTCAAAGTTGAAATTTTCCCCTGACAAAACTATGCAGGTGGCACAAAAGCTATATGAGGCTGGGTTAATTACATATATGCGAACAGATTCAGTCATGTTGAGTCCTGAATTTTGTGCGAGCGCTCGTCAATGGTTGGAACAAAATGATCCTGAAAATGTCCCTCAGCAAGTAGCCAAGCAGCGTAGTAGTAAAACGGCTCAGGAAGCACACGAGGCTATTCGTCCCACAGATGTTTTTCGTCCTTCGGTACAATTGCGGGCAGAATTACCTGAAGATGAGTTTAACCTATATGTGATGATTTGGAAAAGAGCGATCGCTTCCCAATGTCGTCCGGCTCAACTTCGTAAAACTTTAATAATTACGAAATCAGGTAATATTTTATGGCAAGCTAGAGGGCAAGTTGTAGAATTTTACGGTTATGCAAAATATTGGCTTAATCTTAGCAAAGATGCCGTTTTACCCTTATTGCAACAGGGACAAAAACTGAATTTAGCAAAAGCGGGACATGACCAAAAACAAACCCAACCACCACCAAGATATAGCGAACCCAAACTTGTCCAACTCATGGAACGTAAGGGAATTGGTCGTCCTAGCACCTATGCTCCCACAATTGCTACTTTAAAGAAACGCAATTATGTGGAATTGAAAAAAGATAATCTTCAACCTACAGTTTTGGGTTTAGAAGTTGATGAATTTCTCCAAAAGGCTTTACCTGATTTATTAGAAGCAGAATTTACTGCTAAAATGGAAGATGCGCTAGATGCAATTTCTGAAGGCAAAAATTCTTGGCAACATTACCTAACTAGTTGGAATCAAAATTATTTTATTCCGGCACTTTCTCAAGCTAAAACTGTAGTTGTTAATTTATCAATTACAGCTAAAACTAATAATTTTGTTGAACGCAAATATGAAACTTCAAAAACTCATTGTCCTGATTGTCAAAAGTGTTTAGCTAAAATTCCCACAACTAAAGTTAAAAAGAAATACTTTCTTAAATGTGTGAGTGGCTGTGAAAACATTGTCTTATTTTGGAGCGATTTTAATAAAAAATGGGAAGCACCAAAAACTAAAACATCTGCAAATGAAAATGCTGCCAAGCCTTCTACAAAGTCTACTTCCTATCCATGTCCTGTATGCAAGAAACCTTTGGAGGAATATAGTTATATTAAAGATGGGCAAAATAAAACTATGCTGCGGTGTTCTGGTCAAGATTCATGGAAGGATACCAAACATAAGGATGTGGCTTATTTTCATACTGCAAAAGGATGGTGGAGTCCTAAATTTGGAAATTTAAATGATTTGAACGCAGATAAACGCAGATGACCGCGGATGAAGAAGGATGGATTAATGGATTTGATTTTTAACTTTCTAAAATATTAGAATCGGTTGCTAAAGTTTGCGCTCCTGTTTGCATCAATTCAATATCTGCTAATGTCCAATTACGGGGATGTTGACAGTGATGTGCTACTAATAGTCCCCATAATCCTCTCGGTATTAAAATTGGGACTACTAAATTGGCGCGAACTTGGATACTGCGAAGAAAATCCCGGTGACAATCTTGAATTGGTTCTAATTCTACATTAGCGATCGCTCTTACCCGTCCTTCTAAGTACAAATCAGCATACTCATGGTTAAAACAATCGCTTGCTCCTGTAGAACCGAGAATTGAATATTTATTAGCACTTAATGATTCAAATGTTACCTGTCCTTGCCATTGTTCATAAAAATAATACAACACTACCCGATCAGCTTGAAGTGATTCTCGCAATTGATTTGTCGTTTGTCGCACTAATTCATCTCGTTCTATTTTGACAACAAGGCGATTTAATAATTGTTGTAAGCCCTCATCAGGGTGCTGACTTAAGTAATTTTCAAATTCTGGAAAAGAGGGTTTACCTTGAGCGGAGTCGAAAGGAAGTTGCACAGATTTTAAATAATAACTAACTAAACAATTTTAGATTTCTATAGTAACTTATCAGATATTTTACCGGAAATTAATCTTATTTAATAAAGAAATAATGTAGTTTAGGAAACTGGTAATTGGTAATTGGTAATTGGTAATTGGTAATTATGTTTTACCCATTACCCATTACCCATTACCCATTACCCATTACCCATTACCCATATTCCTAACTAACTCCGGCTACACTGTGTAAATTCACTTTTAACCGTTTTAACATTGCTTCTCGTCCTTGCATTGCCAAGGTATCATCTAAAGGTGAAAGTTTTACTTCTTGATGATATTTCAACCTTAACGCAGTTTGAATTAACCAATCAGCAACAAAAGGATTTTTTGGTAATAATGGACCATGAGAATAGGTAGCGATCGCATTTTGATAAAACGCTCCTTCTGTTCCATCTTCTCCATTATTCCCCAAGCCATACACCACACGCCCCAAAGCTTCCACTTTTCCTAATGTAGTTCTTCCACCATGATTTTCAAAGCCCACTAAATAAGGCTTTGTTCCTATCATTGCTTCCAATTCTTGTGCTAACCGGGAAGCTGTAACTTCTATAACTAAGTTACCAATACACCTTTTAGTATTTTCACCAGGATGAATAGAAACTAAATCTAAAATTCCCAAACCTTCAATTCTTTGTCCAAAAGCTGGTTCATAATAATTTCCTAGCAGTTGGGGAGAACCACAGGTAAAAACTCCCGGCGTTCCATGTTCGATTTTATCCCGCATTGCCTCAGCTTTTGCGCCTTGTAAATCCCGCATCACAATTTCTTGTTGACGGTCTTGTGCGCCACCACCAACAATCACGTCTACTGATTTTATATTTTCTGCGGTGGAGTCTTGG
>JANMGZ010000340.1:0-4343 GCA_031374905.1 Dolichospermum sp. OTE_70_metabat_362_sub | reverse complement strand
CAAAAATAGCGATCGCATTTTATTCTAATGGGAAATCAAAAATAGCGATCGCATTTTATTCTAATGGGAAATCAAAAATAGCGATCGCTTTTTATTCTAGTGGGAAATGCAGCGATCTCTTTCTATTCTAATGGGAAATATAGCGATCACTTTCTATTCCAATGGGAAATGAAAAACTGCGATCGCTTTCTATTCTAATGGGAAATCAAAAACTGCGATCGCAAAGCACTCAGTAAAAATTGCTACAATTAGTTTTTAGCCTTCTAAATAATCCCTTAATAATTTTTTCTTGGTTTGAGCCAAATCTTCCTTCTTTGCTTCTGTCAATTCAAGTCTAAATTTTTCCATTTCCAATTGTTGTTTCAATTTTTGTTCTGCACTTAAATTAATTGGTAATTTTTTGATGTCGTTATCACCGGGAATAAATTGATGTTGACGGTACATGAACCTAAAATGCCGTTTGTCCTGTGATGGTAGTGCATCCCAAACTTTAGATTCCCAACCTGGTGGCATAAACTCAAGTTGCAACTGCTGAGAGTTTTGCAATTGATTTTTTTCAAGCTCCTGAACTCGCATTTCTAATTCAGAATTTTCTTTAGCACCATAACTACCTGTCTTGCGAATTGATGGTAAAACTTCCTCAAAAACCCAATCTTGAAATTTCTCAGCAGATGGAAGATTGGATCTCATAACCAGTTGATATAATCCTGGTTCATTGATAAAAACTGGTTTTTTACCTGGTCTTCCTAAATCTAGCTGTTGGCTATATTTAGTAGAAACATTGTCCTGTATAGCTTCTGATGGATTTGTGTATCCCAAAGCCTTGGCAACTTGAGAAGCATTAAACCAGGGTTGTTCGTCAATGAGAACTATTTCAAGTGCCTTAGTTCCAAACTTGAAAAGTGATATATTAATCATGTTCACTCTGCTTTAGTGGACTGACCAGTGAAACAGCCAATGGAGAATTTACGACATTCTCCTTTGGTACTGGTACTACAATTTTACGACATTTTAATATGAATAATAATATAAATACCTCTTTTTATATAGCAATAACAAAACCCTCCATAGCGTAAGAATCGCTCTTTAATTATAGTGGGAAATAAAATGTTATATTATTGATGGTTCACTGTGTTTTAGTTTTGGTGAATTTTATGAAAAATAATAATTTAGCAATAAATATCTTTTTTGCAATTGCGATCGCACTTACTTCTATTCTAGTGGGAAAACTCAAACCACAGGAAAGACAGGCAGTTGCTGAACCTAGTAGTCAATCTCAAGTAGTGAAGAAAGAAAAATTACCAACTTCCATATTGCCAAGAAACCATGTCCTAAAAATGAGTATATCTGTTGATAATCAATCATTTTTAAAAGTCAAGTTAAATGATGAAATTAAAAAAGGTGATGTTATTTCCGACAATTATAACGAAAGGCAACGGTTAGACCGTCAGAAAAAAGCTATTAAATTACAAATTGATAATCTTAATTCTAAAACTCTCATAGCTCCAACACCACCACAACCAATACCGCTACTAAAAAATTTACCACCATCTGCTTTTGAAGAAGAAAAAGCCCACATATCTCAAGCTGAACTTAAATTAAGACAGGCTAGATTAATTTTATCTAGTCGTTCCAAATTATTAAAAACTGATAACCCAGAACGCCGGGCTGAATTTGAAAAGGCTGGGGCTAGTTTAGCGATCGCGCAACAGAAGGTACAAGAGCAAGAGCAAATGATTGTTGCTATGAATGATATGAAAATGCAGTCGGAGATTTTGCAACATGAACAGTCAAAGCTAAAAAAACTGCAATCAGAATTAGATCAGTCACAATCGGAAGTTGAACAGGCACAAGCTAAATTATCGGCTGCTGCTATTATTCAAAATCAGGAACTAGAACAGTTACAAACTAATGTTAATTTGACTGATTCAGAACTACAACTTGCTAAATCAAGGTTAGAATCTGCTAAAAATCGCCGTCAGATTCAAGAATATCAAGCAAGTGTGGAGGAGGGTAAGCGTAGTCAGACTGAAACACAAGCTAGGCAAGATTTTGAACGTTCTAGGCTACAGTATGATGAAGCTGTCAGGAATAAGGATTATCAGCTTGCACAGTTGGGTATTTCATTATCAGCTATTGAGGATAAATTAGCAGATATTCCTATTGTTGGAAGTCCTAAAGATGGTTATGTTAGAAAGATTAAACCTTGGGTAGGTAAGGATGGTAAATACACTACTACTATTACTATTGTTTCTATGAGTGCTTCTAAGAGTGAGAATAAATAGGGGTGAGTGCAATAATGAAACACTACGTAGGAATAGCTGGTTTCAGTCCTAAAACCTTTTTAGCGAAACGCTTATGTGTGTTTGATATTCCTGACTTTACCAAAATTTTTGTATCCTCTTTTTTTCGCTATAGTATTGAAACAGACAAAGCCTTTCATCATTAGCGAACAAAAAAAATTCCCGATTTGGCACAGTGACCCCAAGTATCCAAAGAAGGCGATCGCTATAGAATTGCTAATCCTGACCAACTTCTCGTAAATTTATAGGTATAGTGATTTACTGATAATGAACTAAAGTAATAAGTTCGATTGGTTGAGATATATTTCTAAAAGTTAAGGACTAAGATGGCAGAAAAAGCAGCAAAGCAAGATAATTCAGAGTCATTTGAGCAAAAATTATGGAAGACAGCTGATAAGCTGCGAAAAAATATTGATGCTGCTGAGTATAAGCATATTGTTTTAGGTTTAATTTTCCTGAAATATATCTCTGATGCCTTTGAAGAATTGCATCAAACGTTGATTGCAGGTGAGGGAGAATACGCAGGAGCAGACCCAGAAGATAGGGATGAGTATTCAGCGGAGAATGTGTTTTTTGTGCCTGTTAAGGCGCGGTGGGCATTTCTTCAGGCACAGGCAAAACAGCCTGATATTGGTAAGACTGTTGATTTGGCTATGGAAGCAATCGAGGGGGAAAACGCCAAACGGTTAAAAGGGATTTTACCCAAGGTGTATGGACAGCAGAAGTTAGATCAAAAATCTTTGGGTGGCTTAATTGACTTGATTGGTTCAATTAAGTTAGGGGATGCTGAAGCACAGGCACAAGATGTTTTAGGGCGTGTTTATGAATATTTTTTGGGACAGTTTGCTTTAGCTGAAGGTAAGAAAGGAGGACAGTTTTATACTCCTGAAAGCATTGTGAGACTTTTAGTAGAGATGTTAGAACCATACAATGGGCGGGTTTTTGATCCTTGTTGTGGTTCGGGGGGAATGTTTGTCCAGAGTGAGAAATTTGTCAAAAATCACCAAGGGCGTTTAGATAATCTCTCAATTTATGGACAGGAAAGCAACGAGACAACCTATAAATTGTGCCGAATGAATTTGGCGATTAGGGGGATTGATGGCTCAAATATTAAGTGGAATGCTGAAGGTTCATTTCTCAATGATGCTCACAAGGACTTAAAAGCGGATTTTGTCATTGCTAATCCCCCTTTTAATGATAGTGATTGGAGCGGTGATTTATTACGGAATGATGGACGCTGGCTGGATAAAGACCTTGTACCTCCGGTTGGGAATGCTAATTTTGCTTGGGTATCACATTTTATTTACCACTTAGCACCGACAGGTTCGGCGGGTTTTGTGTTGTCAAATGGTTCGCTATCGTCAAATACAAGCGGTGAGGGAGATATTCGCAAGGCTTTAGTATTGAAAGATTTTGTTGATTGTATTGTCATGTTGCCAACGCAACTTTTTTACAATACGGGGATTCCTGCTTGTTTGTGGTTTCTCAGTCGGTATAAGAACGGGAATAAACACAGGGCTAGACACGGTGAGGTATTATTTATTGATGCCTCGGAATGGGGTTATATGGTAAATCGCAGTAGTCGGGCTTTTACGGAAGCTGAGATTAGCAAGATTGCTGGTACTTACCATGAGTGGAAGAAGTCGGGGGGAAATTACCTCGATATTAAGGGCTTTTGTAAGTCTGCTAACTTGGCTGATATTCAAAAGCATAATTTTGTGTTGACACCAGGGCGGTATGTGGGTATTCCTGATGAGGTGGAAGATGGGGTAAGCTTTGAGGAGAAGATGGGGGCTTTGACGGCAGATTTAGCGGTTCAGATGAATGAGGGTTTAGCTTTGGATGCGGAGATTAAAATACAGTTAGCTAAGGTTGGGTTTTCTTTGGAGGTGGACTGATGATGCAAGTAGAACTGAAGCAAAGTATCATGCAACGTCTCGATAGGATGCAGCCAAAACAATTGGCTTTTCTGGTGAGTTTTTTAGATACTTTTGAAACTTATTCTCAATCGGTATCTCAATCTCAACTGACAGCAGAAAA
>JANMGZ010000146.1:0-13920 GCA_031374905.1 Dolichospermum sp. OTE_70_metabat_362_sub | reverse complement strand
TGTCGCCAAAGTTTGGGTTTCTGGCTGAATTTCTACGTGTTCCTTCGCTTCAATAGCTTGGTGTAAACCATCACTCCAACGCCGTCCAGGTAATACCCGACCTGTAAATTCATCCACAATTACAACTTCGTCATTGCGGACAATATAATTCACATCCTTGAGGAACAATTCCTTGGCTTTAATCGCATTAAACATAAAATGCGCCCAAGGGTCTTCTGGGTCAAACAAATCTGTTACACCCAACTGATTTTCCGATTCTGCAAAACCCTCATCTGTCAAAAGAACGTTACGATCCTTTTCATTAACTTCGTAATGTTCATCTTTTTGGAGAGTAAAAGCAATTTCCGCCGCTTGTAAGTATTTTTCTGTCGGTCTTTCCACCTGACCAGAAATAATTAATGGAGTCCGGGCTTCATCCACTAAAATTGAGTCTACTTCGTCAATAACACAGAAATTAAAGGGGCGTTGCACCACCTCAGCCATTGAGGTAGCCATATTATCCCGCAGGTAATCAAAACCGATCTCACTGTTAGTTACATAAGTAATATCACAGTCATAGTTTTTCTTCCGTTCTGTTGGAGTCATGGTGGACTGAATTAGTCCCACACTTAACCCCAGGAATCGGTGTACCTGACCCATCCATTCGGCATCCCGACGTGCCAGGTAATCATTAACGGTAATAACGTGGACACCTTTACCAGTTAGGGCATTTAAATAACTTGGTAAGGTAGCTACCAAAGTCTTCCCCTCACCGGTTTTCATTTCGGCAATTTGTCCAGTATGCAGAATTATCCCACCCTGAAGTTGCACATCAAAGTGTCTCAATCCTAGGACACGCCGCCCTGATTCCCGGACAACAGCAAAAGCCTCCGGCAAAATATCATCTAGTGTTGCGCCATTTGCCAACCGTTGTTTAAACTCGACGGTTTTAGCTTTTAACTGTTCATCAGTCAGTGGCTTAATATCTTCCTCTAAGAGGTTAATTTCTGTAATGTCAGGTTGGTATTTTTTAAGTTTACGAGCGTTGGGATCGCCCAACAAAAGTTTTAGCATGGCAGTTTATAGAATTAAATCAAGGAGAATGGAGATTTAAGCTTTGGCTATATTATTATAGACATTTAATGTAACCCAGCCATTTTGCTTATGGATGGGTGGAAAATGAGAATTTACTCAAAAACCCTATGAAAATAAACCAATCAATATCTAAAAGAGATGGTTTTAATTCCTATTTTAATGCTTAAACTGCTTCATTAGTTATTAGTCATTAGTCATTGGTCATTAAATTCATTTCCCCCTGCCCCTGCCCCTAACCTTCTACTCCCACTCTGGAGTGAGGCTGCGGAAGTCGTACTTATCAGCTTGAAGATGACAACTCACACAACTACCCATATTTATGGGTTTGGGTAATTTTACTCCCGGATGCAAAGCCCGAAAATAACGGGAGTCCTTGAGGCGATAAGGTGTTGTTTCTTCTTCTAGTTGCACGCGAGAAAAGGTGTAAAGATATTTTGATACTAGAAGATGCTGAATCTTGCCTAAAGGATTGATTTGTGCGCCGTAGTGTTGGGGGTCTTCTAGGAGATTTTTCCAAGTTTGGCTAGGAAATATAGCCGGTGGTAAGGCAATATGACAGGATGAGCAGTTTTCTAAGTACAGTTCTTGTCCTAGTTGATATTGTGCAGGTACGACATCAACAGTCCCAATTGAGTCCGTTTGATTTGCACCGTGGGCGCTGGTGGCTAATCCCAATATCCATCCTATTGCTACACTCCAAGCAAAAATCACCAGCATGACGATCAGTAGTTGGCGTTTTAGTCGGCGATGGGATTTACTTTTAACTAAAGTTGACATAAAATTCTCAATTTATTTTGGCGTTGAGAAACAGTTTTTTATATGAGCAATCATACAAAGACGTTTGTTCAAACGTATTGACATCTAAAATATCAGTAATTTTAGGATATTTGTAGTAATCATGCACAAAAATTTACAGCCTTTCTAAGTAGCTTAACAGGTCTGCCATTTCTTGGATACTGGGCTGGAATTTGGGCATGGGTGGAGTTTCGCCGCTAGTTACTTGATGAATCAGTCCATAGCGGGATTTATATTTCGATATCTCATGTAAAGTTGGCCCGACAAAGCCATTTCCTTCTAAACCATGACAACCAGCACAGTTAATTTGGAAAATAGCTTTTCCCTGAACTGGGTCGCCCTGATGGGATAGAACACTTTTAACGTAAGGATCAGAGGCTTTGACCATTTCAATCCCAAACAGGACTAAAGGGATGGCTATCAGAGTCGCTACGGCGAAAATAACGATCTGTTGAATCAGGGTTTCAGGTTTAATTAGCTGGTTATCCAAAAGAGTTGCTTTGACAGTCTCAAAGTTTTCATTTTCTACACATAGCTTAAAATTTCTTGATTGTGTTCGCAAGTACAATTGATGATTTTTATCTAGTATTTAGATTTAAAGCTGCTATGAGACGCGGGATTAATGCCAAATTTGGTAAAATCAAAAACAGGAAACGAATCTTTCAATAATTGCAACAAGGAGCTTTACAGTGGTTGAACCCCTACTATCAGGTATTGTGCTTGGTTTAGTATTTGTAACTTTAAGCGGATTATTCTACGCTGCTTATAGACAATACAAACGTCCTACCGAATTGGGCGGCTGATATTAATTCAGGGAGTCAGGAGTTCAGGAGTCACCGAGTCAGGAGTCACCGAGTCAGGAGTCACCGAGTCAGGAAGAATGAAAAACATTTTTCTTCTATTCCCCGTTTCCTGTTCCCTGTTCCCTGTTCCCTGTTCCCTGTTCCTGATAAAATGTCAAAGCTGTTTTACCATAGCTTTTTTGACGGCAGATTTCCCAGTTAGGGATGGTTAGTGGTGTCCAATCTTGGTGACGATGTTCGACTGCTATTTCTCCCTGGGAATCTAAAAGCTGATATTGAGCGATCGCTTGTAATACTGGTTCATATAATTCACTAGTATAAGGTGGGTCAAAATATATTCTGTCAAATTTTTGACCTGATAATTTTTTTAACTGTTGAGTAATATTTCCTCGTAATAGCTGAAATTTTTGTTCTGGCTTGGCTACCTGTTGCCAGTTTTCCTGGATTATGGCACAGGCAAGACTTGATTGTTCAATACCGATCACAAGGCTGGCTTCTCTACATAAAGCCTCCGCACCCATAGAACCGCTACCGGCGCACAAATCCAACCAGCGACAACCGCTGATTGTCCCCTGCCAAATATTAAATAATGCTTCTCGGACTCGCGCACTTGTGGGTCTGGTATTTTCACCTGGTAAGGTTTTTAGCAGACGATTCCCATAAATTCTCAGACTCATTACTTATTGATTATTAAATCTTGAACTTGAAGAAAATAAACAACCGAAAATATTGCAAACTTTTGTTAAGCAAAAACTTTTTCGCGGACTTGAGCCACAAAATTAGATAAAATTTGCAATCCTACATTTGATGATTTTTCTGGATGAAATTGAACAGCCATAAGATTATCATGAGCGATCGCTGCTGTAAAACTTTGATCACCATGAGTGACAGTCGCAGCCCGAACTTGGGGATTTGTGGGTTCAACATAGTAAGAATGCACAAAATAAACCCAAGGATCGATAGGTAAATGTTCCCATAAAAGACTTTTTGGCTGAGTTAGTTGGAGTTGATTCCAACCCATGTGGGGAATTGTTAGCCCCGGTTGAGAACGAAAACGGCGAACTTTTCCTGGCACAATTCCTAGTCCTGGTAAAGTTCCTTCGGTGCTGGATTCAAACAAAATTTGTAATCCTAAACAAATACCTAAGAACGGTTTACCAGAAGCGATCGCATCTTTAATAGGTTGTTCCAAACCACGCGATCGCAAATGTTGTACTGCCGGATCAAATGCTCCCACTCCTGGCAAAACTATAGCATCTGCCTTTGCCAACTCTTGAGAACAATAAGTAACCAGAGGAGTCGCACCAGCTTTTTCTAATCCTTTGCAAACAGAGTGCAAATTTCCCATATCGTAATCAACAACTGCAATCACTGCCATTTAGCTGCTCCTTGTAAATTTATGAGGGAGGGCTTTTAATTATTCTAATTCTAATTATTATTTATAATGCAAAAAAAAAATACTATTAACTTCTTTTGACATTTGGTTAAGCCAACAAGAGTCAAATTCATCCGATGACTTGTTACTCGCACTAGCCAAAATGGCTTCATTCTCCCATGACTTAATTTTTTTGCCCCGTCTCCCTGTAGATGTGCAACTGGCAAGTTCTCGCGTCATTGCTAAAATCAATGAACTCCATGCTGATTACATTATCTGTTGTGGTATGGCTGCAAGTCGTTCCCAATTAAGCGTAGAAGTCTTTGCCAGTCGTACAAGTACCTTACCTGGAGAGTCTATAAATTCTCCCGAAAATATTCTACAAACCACAGTTGATATTGAGAAATTATTAATCGGAACAGCAGCAGTTGAGATTAGCTACGACTGTGGTAAGTTTGTCTGCGAGGGACTTTATTATTCAGTCTTGGACTATTTACACCAGTCCCAACTGTCAATTAAGTGCATTTTTGTTCATGTCCCAATTTTAAATCCAGAAAATTTGATAGAGATAATCGCTGATTTCGTTTTGATTATTAACAACTTGGCACTTCTCTAGAAATATTCACGTCTGTTTTCACAAATTTACTCAGTATTATGTTGCCAGCATTACTTACTTTCACTCTTGCTCAAGCTATTCCTGCCACACCGCCACCCGAAGAAATATTACAAATACAATCAGTACGTCCTTTGCCGGGAAGATTGGATTCAGTCCCAGTATTTAATAGTAATAGTCCAGAACTGGTATTACAAGAAGGAATTTTACTTTCTACATTTCCAGCAACGGGGAAAAAAGTCTCATCAGCCCATTTAAATTTTTTCTTGCGCGGACAATTTGATATTTTTGCCCATCATGTTGCCAAAGCTGACCCACCGGAAAATTTACGTTCTTTGTATTTGGGCATCATCTTACATAACCCTGGTTCTCAACCAGTGACAGTAAATATATTGCAAGGTGCGAGTTATTTAAGTCAGCCAGATGCACCATTTAAGGAATTATCATCTTTAATTCCCAATGACTTAGGAACAGTTTTTTCAGGCCCTGGTAGTCGGGTCATGTCTGATATTTTGAGAGGAAAAAGACAAGATATTTTCCCTGCTCAAATTGTCATTCCTCCGGGGAAAAGCCAGATGTTATTAAATTTACCAATTCCCGTACAAGGAATAACACCACCTGCAAACGGTCGTTCTACATATCTGCGACTGCGAAGTAATGGTAATGTTTACGCTGCTAGTTTAGCGATGTTTGCGCGGATAAATACTGATGGTACTGAGCGATCGCCCAATTTATCAGAATGGCAAAATTTATTAGATAATGGCGAATTATCTACCCCTAGAGATAAAGTCCCCGCACTGATCACAGGAAATAACAAACCGGCAATTTACGGGCGTGTAGCCGGAGTATCAAAGGGTTCTCGATGGTTAGCTAATATAGTAGATGAACCTAAAAGTAAATATTTAACCATTCCCCAACCTGGTACAGCCTTTTCCTACGGTTTAAGTACCTTACATGGGGGAACTTTCGGAACAAATCAAATTCAAACTGCACCTATGTTAGTGCGCTATCCTGACACTGCTTATTACGCCCATGGTAATTATGGAATTCAATATAGTCTCAAGTTGCCTTTATACAACAATACTCAAAATCAGCAAACTGTGAGCATTGCATTACAAACTCCCATCAAAGAAAATCAATTAAGTAAATCGGGACTACGCTTTTTAAAACCTCTAGGGCGACAAGCCTTCTTTCGAGGAACGGTGCGTTTACGTTATCAAGAACAGGGAAAGTGGCAAAATAAGTTTGTGCATTTAATTCAAAAGCGTGGTCAAATCGGAGAACCTTTAGCATTATTAAATATCAAACCAGGAAATATGTCTTTAGTACAAGTAGATTTTCTCTACCCGCCTGATGCTACACCACCACAGGTTTTAACGGTGTCAACCCAGGCTAAATAGGTCAGTATTGATTGTAGAGACAATTCAGAGGAACACATAGAACGCGGTAAGCTTCAGTCACAAAGCTTGCTGAGAGAGAAGCAACACGAGTCTTAAAACCTGTAGGGGCGCAGGGTCTGCGCCCTCGATTGTATTGGATCAAGCGCGATAACCGTCATAAACCCCTTCTCGCCAATCAGGTGTAGTTTGTTGATGATTAGTAATTCCGTTTACCCATTCATAGGCAAATTACTGGGGTCAATTCCCTGCGATTCCTTCGGAGCGCTTCGCTGTCGCAAATAAGCTATTAGTCGTTCTTTTTCCTGACATTCCTGTTCAGCCCGTTGGCGTTCTTGTTCAGCCCGTTGGCGTTCCTGTTCAGCCCGTTGGCGTTCTTGTTCAATTTGTTCCACAGCCCAAGGTAACAAATTACCTGTTTTATCCCACCATCGCAACCAGTACCCAGTCCGTCCTTCCTTTGCACCTCGCCAAGTTCCTAAAAATAGTCCCATTGCCTCAATCCAATGACAACCATTCTCATCTGGTTGTTTTAATTCATAACGTCCATTTTCCAGTTGGTAATATTCTAATAAACCCCCATCTGGCTCAAAAATAATGTAAATGGCAACTTGTAAAATTTGTTCGTAAAAAAACCATTTTCCCGGCGGATAAGTACGTTTAACTGAATATTCTCCGCCGTCTTTATCTGATAAAAACTCCATCACTACAGCCGGTACATCCCCTTCTAAATTGGGTGTATAGCTTTTCCGTTCTGCTAAAATTTCTTTAACAGAAGGAACATATACCCAATCAGGTGCTTTAGCCACAAATTGCTCATTTAATGTGGCACATAGCCCAAAATTAGCAGCAATTAACATCTGTGGTTGAATAAATCCACTGATTTCTAAACTTTCCCGCAAAGCCCCCGCTAAAAGTGGCTGTCCTGTATTTTCCACTGGTTCATCCTCTAACTGAAAATCATCGGGTAAGGCTTCCCACGAGATGACCAGTCCAGTCTGTGATTTGGTTTCACTAAGTAGGGTTGCCATAAACGCCACCTTTAGTTGATTTATTTTTATTGTATCTTATTTACTAAATAACCTGTACCTGGAGCGTCTCTGGGTGAAAAAAGATCATATTTTCACCTAACCTAAAGACTCTCCCAAACTTGGCACATTTACCCAACTTCCTCTTTCATGAGATTCATGAGATAAATCCATTAATAATTGCGAATAAACCCCTTCTTTCAAAGAAGGTGTAGTTTGTTGATGATTAGTAATTCCTTTTACCCATTCATCAACAACCCTCAGAAAAGCACAAATACGCCCATCATGATAATGTTGAGGAAAGAGAAATTGCTGGGGAACTTCTATTTCTTTTAAAGATTCACCAGGTTGAGAACCCCAAATCTGAAAACCATGAATATAATCTTTTTGATTTTTGCTACCTAAAACCAAAGTTCCCTTATCCCCATATACTTCTATCCAATGAGTTCTTTCTGCATGAACAACCGCACTAATAGAAACTTGACAAGGTGTACCATGTGCTAATTCTAGAGATAATAAACAAGTATCATCAGTATCAACTGCTTGTAATTCTCCAGTTGCAGGATTCACTCTTTCAGAAATAGCCGTAATTAAATGAGCGTTTAACTTAGCAACAGAACCAAATAACCAATTAATATAATCAAAAGCATGAGAACCTAAAGAACCTAAAGCACCACCACCTTTTTCTTTACTAGAATACCAATTCCAAGGACGAGAAGTATCAGCGCGAGAAGAACCCAACCAATCAATTTTAATTAATCGGATATTTCCTACATAATTATCAGCAAGAAGTTGAGCAAAAAATTGCCATTCTGGAACAAATCGAAATTCAAAATCTACAGTTGCAATCACACCTTGAGATTTAGCTAATTGATATAATTCTTTAGCTTCATTGATATTTAAAGTTACAGGTTTTTCTAATAAAAGATGTTTACCAGCTTGCAAAACCTGTTTAGCCATTTCATAGTGCAAAAATGGTGGTGTGGAAATGCTGACAGCTTCAACAGTTGGTAAAGCCAGAATTTCTGTTAAATTATCTGCTGCATAGGGAATATTATAAGTTGTTGCTATAGTTTGAGCTTTATCAATGTCTCGATGATAAACAGCGACAATTTCCGTTTGGTGATGTACTTGAAATGCGGGAATATGAACTTTTTGACCAAATCCTGTCCCAACAACTGCTACCCCAATCATGTTTAGTTTTTGTTAAATTTACTTAATAATAATTGTACAGATTAATTGGATTTTAAGAAAGTTAATGGCGAAAATTATCAATAGATAAAAACAATCGCCATTAAGTTAACAAAAACAAAATCCTCTCATCTTAGATAGAAACTGAAGATGGAGGATTGCTGTTATGAGCAAGTAAATCTACATCTTTTGATGCTTCATTTACACGAATAATTTTTGCTCCTAATTGCTGCAATTTCATGTCAAGGCGATCATAGCCTCGATCTAAATGGTGCAGTCCTTGGAATGTGGTTGTTCCAGTCGCTGCCAATCCAGCTATAACTAAAGCTGCGGAAGCTCGTAAGTCTGTACCTATGACTGGTGCGCCCGATAACATTGGCACTCCCCGCACAAAAGCAGTATTACCTTTAACACGGATATCTGCGCCCAAGCGATTCAACTCGGAAGCATGACGCAAACGATTTTCAAAGACTGATTCATTAATGATACTGTCACCTTCAGCTACAGTGAGTAAAGCCATGAAAGGTGCTTGCATATCCGTAGGAAACCCAGGATGAGGCAAAGTATCAATATTTATAGCTTTGAGCGTTTTCGCTGGTAAAATCCGTAAGCAATTTTTCCCTTCCTCAATAATTGACACGCCAATTTCTTGCAACTTAGCAATAACGGGGATTAAATGATCTGATACAACTGGGGATAGAAGGATTTCAGAACGGGTAATTGCCCCAGCGATTAACAAAGTCCCTGCTTCAATGCGATCAGGAATAATTGTATAATCGGTTGAGTGTAATTTAGGAACACCAACTATCGTGATTGTACTTGTTCCTGCACCTTGAATTTTTGCTCCCATTGAGTTACAGAAGTTAGCTAAATCTACTACTTCTGGCTCTCTGGCAGCATTATCAAGGATTGTTTCCCCATCTGCTAGGGTAGCAGCCATCATCAAGGTTTCTGTCGCGCCGACACTGGGAGTATCTAAGTAGATTTTCGCGCCTCTTAACCTACCATTATTTCCGGGAACATGAGCATTACAAATCCCATGTTCAATTTGCACCTCTGCGCCCATTGCTTGCAGTCCTCTGACGTGCAAATCTACCGGTCTAGCTCCTATGGCACAACCACCTGGTAAGGGCATTTGTGCTACTCCTAGTCGGGCTAAAATTGGACCAATGGCAAAGAAACTGGCTCGCAGTTGGGTAACGAGTTCATAAGGAGCTTTAGATGTGGTAATTTCCCGCGCATCAACGTCTAAAATGTCCCCTTCTCTATTTAAACGTAATCCTAAAGCTGATAAGACTTGTCCCATTCGATTTACGTCCGCCAACAAGGGAACGTTACGAATCCGACAATCACCGGAACAGAGGAATGTTCCAGCCATAATTACCAGTGCGGAATTCTTAGCTCCGCTAATTTTTACATGACCTTCCAAAGGATGCCCACCAGATATTTGCAAGACTGAGGAGTCTGCTTCTAGTGAAGACTTGGCATCTGGTAAGCTGCTAGAAGAATTAATAAGCCTACCTCCAAAAGTAAGTAATTATAAAGGTTTGATGTTGGTTTTGATTCTATGTTGACAATCCTCTAGCTGGAAGCTGGAAGATTTTTCTCCAAGTTGTCAAATGCCTTAAAGTCGTTAGATTCTATCATGCAGTATGCCAGCTTGGCTGGAAAAATGAGGATTGCCTGGATGTGAACAAAATCTTAAAATTACCCTGTGTCTATTCTGGCAAATTTTTTCTTGACAAATGAAAATGATTAGGCCATAATGATAAACTGTTAATAAAATTCAATTCTAGCGGAACTGGCGGAATTGGTAGACGCGCTAGATTCAGGTTCTAGTGCCTTCACGGGCTTCCGGGTTCAAGTCCCGGGTTCCGCATATCAATATACCAATTTTGGATTGATCTCAAATCCGAAATTTAAAATCTAAGATTGTGTTAACAAGTTTACAAAATTCCCTAGTTAAGCAAATCCGCAAGTTGCACTCCCCGAAGGAGAGAAATAAGCAACAGCTTTTTTTATTGGAAGGAACGCATTTATTAGAAGAGGCTTGTGCAGTTAAGTATCCTTTAGAGGCTGTATGTTGTACTCCTCAATGGCAAATAACACATCCCCACTTATGGGAAGTTATTTGTGGTCAATGCTATCGCGTTGAAGTTGTCAGTCCAGAAGTTTTAGCGGCAATGGCCACAACTGTTAATCCTGATGGTATAGTGGCCATAGCTCAACGAGATGCACAACCCAGACAAATTCCTTTTACTGGTTTAGTTCTGGCTTTAGAAACTGTCCAAGATCCTGGTAATCTGGGAACTATGATTCGCACAGCCGCTGCCGCAGGTGCATCAGGTTTGTGGTTGAGTGAAGATAGTGTAGACTTGGATAATCCTAAGGTTTTACGGGCTTCTGCTGGGCAATGGTTTAGGTTAAATATGGCTGTCAGTGAAGATTTGAAAGCCACAGTTCAACAAAGTCAGCAAGCAGGAATGCAAGTAGTAGCTACATTGCCTAATGCTGATTTAACCTATTGGCAGGTAGATTGGCGTAAACCTAGTTTAATATTATTAGGAAACGAGGGGGCAGGATTATCAGCAGATTTAGCCGCATTGGCAGATATTCAAGTAAAAATTCCTCTTAATCCGGGGGTAGAATCCTTAAATGTGGGGATCACTGCTGCTTTAATGTTATACGAAGCCCAAAGACAGAAAACTTCTAGTTATTGATTCTGTATCAATCTTACACATTAACAGACTATATTTTCTTCCTGAGTGGATATGAATAAATCACTGAAACAAGGGTTAGTTTGGCTAGGTGCAGCTACGATTATTGTGAGTTTAAGGGCGTGCGATAGCTTGTTTCCTCCTCAAGGTGATATAGTTGAACGGGTAAGTGATGGTGATACATTAGTATTAAGAAATGCTGATGGTAAAAAATTCACGGTGCGGTTTGCTTGTGTTGATGCACCAGAGATACCGCATTCTCAGAAAGAAAAGAAGAGTAAAATTACTAAAGATGTGAATCAGTTTGCTTGGGGTATAAAAGCACAAACACGGATAGAGGAACTGATTAAACAAGCAAATAATCGTATAAATTTAAATATTACAGATAGCGATCGCTATGGCAGAAAAATTGCTGAAGTGCGTTTAAAAGATGGCACATTTGTACAGCAAGTGTTGTTACAAGAAGGATTAGCTAAAGTATATCGTCCCTATTTAAACAAATGCCCTAGCAAAGATATTGTACAACAAGCCGAAGCGCAAGCGCAAAAAGAAAAACTTGGAGTTTGGAGTGATCGAAAATTTACTGACCCTTGGGATTATAGAAAAGCAAATAGGTAAACAACATATTTGTAGAGATGTTTTAGATGATGATTGTTCATTTTTACAAAAACTCCCGCAAGAATTCAAAAGGATTATCTTCCCAACAAGGTTCGGGGACTAACCAAACTAACTTGCTTTTAATATCGTTTTCAATTTCATCGCTATCATCTCTATCAAATAGTGAAGTTAAAGCTTCCCAATCACGTTCTCTCAAAGAGTTTAAAGAGGAAACATTTACCTGTAGATGATTAGGGTAATTCACAAGCAGTTTTTTTGATTGACTTTTACAAAAAGTAAGCATCATTGCTTAAAGACTAATATTTAGTTGATTTTACTAAATATTAAAGTAATACTGCTAATTGTTCTAACATTTATCATTTTAGAGACAGGAGGATTTTTGGTTCAAACAGACCACTTAAACAAAACTAGAAAAGCTGTGAGAGAGTTAGGTTTTTATCCAGGTTGATTACCTTTCCTCCTAAAAATAGTATCACACCTCCAGGATTTAAGGATATACAGGATTTAGATCCCCGACTTCTAGGATAATTTATTTTGATCCAGGATCACCGATAAAAGAAGTTGAGGATCTTTGTTAATAGTTGAAAAATTTACTATATATGCGCGAACAGATTTTCACTCCTAACATAAGTGTAACTTAATTTTTTCGTCTTGTCAAGTCTTGAAGTAAATTAAGTTGTCCCCAGCTTGGTAAGAAAAGAATTTAGAAAGGGCAAATATGGAATAGGATTCTGGGATATCCTTAGATAGATAGGATATTCGCGAAATTAAAGTAGAATGAAGCTGGCAGCAAGAGTAAGTCAGGTAACACCCTCCATCACCTTAGCCATCGCAGCTAAAGCTAAGGCTATGAAAGCTGAGGGGATAGATGTTTGTAGTTTTAGCGCGGGTGAACCGGATTTTGACACCCCAGCGCATATTAAAGCCGCAGCAGCAAAGGCTTTGGATGAAGGTAAAACCAAGTATGGTCCGGCCGCTGGTGAACCAAAATTACGGGAAGCGATCGCTCACAAGCTAAAAAATGATAATGGTTTAGATTATAAGTCAGATAATGTGATTGTCAGCAATGGCGGTAAACATTCTCTGTATAATTTGATTGTGGCATTGATTGACCCCGGCGATGAGGTAATTATCCCGTCACCCTACTGGTTAAGTTATCCCGAAATGGTGACTTTAGTTGGCGGTAAGTCTGTGATTGTGGAAACAGATGCTTCCACTGGCTACAAAATCACCCCAGAACAGCTAAAAAAAGCTATTACCCCAAAAACTAAGTTATTTGTCCTTAACTCCCCTTCTAACCCCACAGGGATGGTATATACACCAGAGGAAATTAAGGCTCTGGCGCAGGTGGTAGTTGATGCAGATATCTATGTTGTGTCTGACGAGATTTACGAAAAAATTCTCTATGATGGTGCAGAACATATCAGTATTGGTTCTTTAGGTGAGGAAATCTTTTCTCGCACCTTAATTAGTAATGGTTTCGCTAAAGGTTATTCTATGACCGGTTGGCGACTTGGTTACTTAGCCGGACCTGTGGAAATTATCAAAGCCGCCAGCACCATTCAAGGACATAGTACCTCAAATGTCTGTACTTTTGCTCAATATGGGGCGATCGCGGCTTTGGAAAGTTCCCAAGATTGTGTAGAGGAAATGCGTCAAGCCTTCGCTAAACGTCGTCAGGTAATGTTAGCAAGACTCGACGCTATTCCGGGTTTGAGTACCGCTAAACCAGACGGTGCTTTTTACCTCTTCCCTGATATCAGCAAAACTGGCTTAAAATCCCTGGAATTTTGTGATGCTTTATTAGCAGAACATCAAGTTGCAGTGATTCCCGGTGTCGCTTTTGGTGCTGATAAAAATATTCGTCTTTCCTACGCTACTGATATGGCGACAATTGAAAAGGGAATGGATAGATTAGAGAAATTCGTGCGTTCTCGGATTTAATTGGTAATAGGTAATATTATTTGCTGGCCTATTCCCTATTCAATAAACCCATTTCTACCAAACCCTGATGAAGTCTTTGTGCTTCTTCGGGGTTTTGTAATTCATGGAGAGATATAGCATATTCAAAAGCTTCTAAACTTCTAGGAACATCACCAATTTTCAATAACACAACCCCTAAATTTTGATAAGCTTCTGCATAATCAGGATTTAAATTAATGGCGTTATTATAGGAATCAATTGCTTCAGCAAATAAACCCATTGCCTTACATACCATTCCTAAATTATAGTAACCAGTTACAAAATTAGGATCAATTTTTATGGCTGTTTCATAAGCAATTTTTGCTCCTGGCAAATCGCCGATAGTT
>JANMGZ010000332.1:0-2301 GCA_031374905.1 Dolichospermum sp. OTE_70_metabat_362_sub | reverse complement strand
GGAATCAGAAACCAAATTTTCGACTATTTTTCATACTACTCCTGACCCTGTTTGGATTGCTACATTAGCACAAGGAAAATTTTTGAATGTCAATGAAAGTTTTTGCCAGTTTTGGGGAGATATCCCCGAAAACATCGTGGGCAAAACCTGTGTGCAATTAGGATTGTGGGACAATATAGAGGATTTATACCACTTGAAAGAGACGCTAGTTAATCAAGGAAGGATCCTGAATTTTAAAGTGGTAATTTGTACTCACTCCCAGCAAACTAAAACCGTTCTCATGTCAGCTAAGGTGCAATACTTGGGTGAACAGGATTGTCTGATTGGTGTGATGAGAGATGTCACTGATCTTTATGAGGAACTGCGTTTACGCAAAAAGACAGAAATCGCCTTGCACAAAAGTGAAGCTATGTTGTTACAAGCCCAGCAGCTTGCTCACATTGGTAACTGGGACTATGATGTGATCACGGGTAAAATTACTTGGTCTAGTCAATTATTCCAGATTTTGGGACTTGACAAAACACTGGGTGAACCTACTTATGAAGAAAATCTCCGGCTTTACTATCCCGAAGATGCCGAACGGTTAAACCAGGCAGTTGAGCGATCGCTCTCTACCGGAGAACCTTATCAGTTAGAACTGAGAGTTGTCAAGGCAGATGGCTCTTTTCAGTATACAGAAGCTAGAGGCAAGGCCGAACTCAATGCCCAAGGACAAGTTATTCGGCTATTTGGCACAACCCAAGACATTACTAAGCGCAGACAAATAGAAGATCAACTACGAGAAAGCCAGCATTTTATTGAACGGATTACAGAACTAACGCCAAACCTACTGTATATTTACGACCATATCGAACAGCGAAATGTGTATATGAATCGTTCTGTGGGCGAAATATTGGGCTATTCTGCCGCAGCTATTCAAGAAATGGGAGCTAATTTGTTTCCTACTATCTGTCATCCTGATGATCTCAATCTTGTTTATGAGTCTATGCAAAAGCTTTATCGTCTGCAAGATCGTGAGTTCGTGGAAATAGAGTATCGCGTTAAAAATGCCCAAGAAAACTGGTGTTGGCTTTATAGTCGAGATATGGTGTTTTCTAGAACGGCTGATGGTAGGCTCAAGCAAACTTTGGGAACGTCCCAGGATATCAGTAAGCGCAAACAAGCAGAGTTAGAACTGAGGAAAAGTCGAGATCTTCGAGAAGCTATTTATAACGAATCTACCGATGCCATTTTTCTGGTTGATGTTCCCAATCCCTTAATTCTCGATTGCAATAGCCGCGCTGTGGAGATGTTTGCAGTTACCAGTAAAGAAGAACTGATTGGTACTCAGGGGCAGAATTTACAAAAACGACAATTTACCGATGATGAAATGGCCATGATTACTAATGATGTGGCTAAGTTAGGGTTTTGGAGTCGAGAAATAGAATATGTGACTAAAAAAGGCCGGAATTTTTGGGGAAACCTGTCAGTAAAACGCATCAATGTCGCTGGACAAGTTATTGATTTGGTGAGAGTTACAGATATTAGCAAACGCAAGAAAGCCGAATTAGCTTTAATTAAAAGTGAAAAACGGTTCAAAAAGATTTCTGCATCTTCGCCCGGAGTAATTTATATTACGGTCAGGCGGGTGGATGGATCTTGGGATTATGAATATATAAGTCAGGCGTTTGAGGAGATTCATGAAGTGACGGTTGCTCAGATCCTGGAAAATCCTCACCTCTGCTTTGAGCAGTTTCATCCTGATGATTGCAATGGCTATGAGGAAGCACTAGCTCATAGTTTGGAAAATATGTCTCCTTTTAATCATGAGTGGCGTATTATCACCCCTTCAGGAAAAATCAAGTGGATCAAGGCTAGATCTAAACCGGAACTACGGGAAAATGGAGAGATTGTTTATTATGGTGTGGTGTTAGATATTAGCGATCGCAAACAAGCAGAAATAGCTTTGCGAGAAGCAGAATATTACCTCAGATTGGCAAATCAGGAATTGGAAAAGCAAGTCAATATTGATGGGTTAACGCAAATTTCTAATCGTCGCTGTTTTGACAACCACTTAAAGCAAGAATGGCAGCGACTATACCGGGAACAGGAATTTTTATCTTTATTGTTATTTGATGTTGATTATTTTAAACGCTATAACGATGCTTACGGTCATCAAATGGGAGATGAATGTCTGATCAAAATTGCTCAAGCAACGCAAAAGGTAGTGTGTCGTGCCTCTGATTTAGTCGCTAGATACGGTGGGGAAGAATTTGTGGTGATTTTATCTAATACTGACATTGATGGGGCGATGGCGATCGC
>JANMGZ010000312.1:0-9578 GCA_031374905.1 Dolichospermum sp. OTE_70_metabat_362_sub | reverse complement strand
GCCTAAAACTAAGATAGCATCTGCGGCGTTGAGGGTAAAGAGGACGGGGACGCTTTGAATAACATTGAAAAATAGATATCTAGATAAGACAACCCAAGTAGAAGCACCCATGGCTTGTGCAGCTTCGATATATACTTCAGTTTTGACGCTGACTGTGTGGTTACGAACGACGCGATAATATTGGGGAATGTAGGCTATACTAATGGCGATCGCTGCATTTAAGATGCCTCTCCCCACGACAAACGCCAATGTTACTGACAGTAGTAATCCTGGCAAAGTATAAATACTATCCATAAGGAATAATAGGGCTTTATCTAATTTTCCTCCCAAATAACCGCTTACCATCCCCAAAGGCACACCAATAATCATACTGATGGATGTTGCTAAAGTCACAACTTGCAACGCCGCTTGCACACCAAACACACTGCGAGAAAAGACATCATAACCTAAACGACTTGTGCCAAACCAATGTTTAGCTGAAGGCGCTTCATGAATGGGGTTAGAAAGAAATTCTTTCGGGTTTTGCAACCATCCCCAACTTTGAAAAACGGGGGCAAAAAAGGCTAAAAAGATAAAAAATAGAGTCATACCGATCCCAATCTGCATTAATCGCTGGGATAGTGTCGGATTTTTCGTAAATTTAAGGAAATTTGGTAATCGCTTTTTTGTAATCGTCATCTAAACACCGGCTTTAAAAATTTGATTAGCAGTTAAATTCAATTCTGGCCAACTTGGTGATATTATCAGATCATCATCTCTAAACTGACTAACTTGGTATTCCTCATCTATAAGTTGATAAATAGAAACAGTTGGTTGTTTGGGGTTGCCAATAAATGCCCTACCACCTAAAGCAGCATAATCAATAATCCAATATTCAACAATCCCCATTTGTTCATAATCAGCCAGTTTTTTGTGGTAATCATCACGCCAATTTGTACTGACAATTTCCACAACAAGAGGAACAGACGCAGATTCGCTAATAGTAGACTGTTTTTTCCATAAAGGTTCATTGACGAGATTAGACCGATTTAACAGGATTATATCTGGTGAATATGCCGATTTGCTGTTTTGTGGCTTGATAAAAGCTGTTTTGGGGATGAAATAAGGAAGTTTTAGCCGTTTATATTCTGTGACTATTTCTTCAATCAAAAACCCTACAATTTCCTCATGATCTCCTACGGGTGGTGTCATTTCTACAATTACTCCATCATGTAGTTCATAGCGGACTCCTGTATTTGGATACCACTCTGTAAATTCTTCAAAGCTGACTAACTGAGTTTGAGGTAAAACTTGAATCATAATTTACCCGCCTATAAAATTGTAGGGTGAGTTAGCTATAGTTTAACCTCCCCGCCCATAAAAAATAATTGTCAATACCAGGCTCTGTAGCCACCTGAGGATAAAAATTCTTGGTATAGAGATATCAAACCTGATAAATTTGGGAATAATTGAGATTAGGGCAGATATTTGCCCTATTTTTGCATCTATGCGAAAGCACACTTTTGTTGATTAAACTATTAAAAATACTATGAAAAGCCATTTCCAAACGCGATTTTTAGGCTATTTTTTATCACAAAAGCTAGGCAATGCCGGATTTACCCTAATTGAACTACTTGTGGTTATACTCATGATTGGTATTTTGTCTGCTATTGCTCTACCATCTTTGTTGAGTCGAGCTGATAAAGCTAAACAAGTAGAAGCTAAATTATATGTTGGTTCAATGAACCGCGGTCAACAAGCTTATCATTTAGAAAATACTGTCTTTACTGAGTCTATTGATGAATTAGGCGTTGGTATTCAAGAGGAAACAAATAACTATTTATATAAAATCAATATTGCTCCTAGTAACACAGTGGTGACAAATAACGGTATATCCCAGAAACAAGCTTTGAAATCTTATGCAGGAGTCCCCTATTTAAATACAATTCTAAGCACAGATGGTAGTATCGGATCAGTTACTATCACTATTTTATGTGAAAGTCCTGCGGCTGGGCTAGGTACTGAGCAAACAATGAATTCAGCTTCTTGTCCCCCTGGTTGGATACCTTTATAAATGCCAACGGTTGGATTGATTGAAGAAACATAATGAGATGAAATCATCTGTATGTAAGCTTTCTAACCCATTTTTTATATCTAGGAAAAAATATTTTTCGGTGGGGTGATATGAAACTGATCAGAACTGGGTAAGTTATTTGCATAGAGAAACAAACAATACCCGACCCCCAAGGAAAGCTACTATGAAAACTGAACTGAAAGCAAAATTCTTACAACACCTCGTTGGTAAAAAGAAAGATAATCAAGGTTTCACCTTAATTGAACTCTTAGTTGTAATCATCATCATTGGTATTTTGTCCGCCATTGCGCTGCCTTCCTTCTTAAACCAAGCTAAGAAAGCTAAACAGTCTGAAGCTAAGACTTATGTTGGTTCTATGAACAGAGGTCAGCAAGCATACATGACAGAAAATGATGTATTCACTGCATCTATTAATGATATGGGCATTGGTATTGCCACAGCAACTCAGAACTATAACTACGCAACTTCTGCCGTAACTGGCTCTGGTACAGCTCAGTATGCTACTTCTTGGTCTGATGATGTTGCTGATGGTCTTAAAAACTATGGTGGTAGAGTATATTTAACAACGGTTGGTGCTAACTCTGAGTTAACCAGTATTTCCTTTATGTGTGAAACTAAGGACGTTGGTACGGCTGGGAATGACGGAAACGTTATTACGGCTGCTAACACAGCAACAACTTGTAATCCTACTGGTGGTAAGTTAATTAAGTAACTCTTTTTCAAAACTGTATTCAAAAAAATAACCTGCCAAAAGCTGTATTGGTAGGTTATTTTATTCAATTTTAATATAAGACTAAGTAGGTAGATGTCAAACAATCAAAATTGTTATTGAAGCATTTGCCCCGGATTATTGAGTGGTTACTTCTAAATTATTTATAATATATACAAGGAAAATTATGAATTCACAAAATTGTCTTGATTATAAAAATCAATTGCAGAAACAAGCAGAAGAGTACATAATAGTCAAAAAATATGATTCAGCCTTAAAAATGTATGAACAAGCTTTAGAAATAGAACCTAATAATATATCTTATCACTTATATTCAGGATTATTGTTGCTTCTACAAGGTCAAGAAGCTGAAGCGCAATTAACTTGGGCTATGGCTTTATCTAATACAGAAGATATAGAAGAAGAATTATATATTAAAGAACTAGTAGCAATTATTAATACAGAATTAAACCGCCTGATTACATATAAAGATTACCAAACTGCCTGGATAGTTAGTCAGCATATAAAAGAAATAGCTCCTGATAATATTAATAACTTGTTGCATCTTGTCCAGATTGCTATTCAATTAGAGACCTTAGATGATGAGATTAATCAGCTATTAGAACTAATCAATGATTTGTTACCTATTAAAATAAATGATTATGACACTAATCTATTGGCAGATGTTATTGAACAATTACTCATTTCTCTGACCAAATACACTACAGAATCGGAATTATTTAATTCTGTTCTTAATTTTGTTGCACTCTGCTTGAAGAACTGCTTAGAAAGTTCAGTAAAAATTATTGTTGATACTGTAATGGTTCAATGTCTTAAAATTTCATCTTTTGATAAAAGGAATGATATAGGAATAAAGTTTGGAGAACTTTGTTTGCAGAGGGTACATGAAGATATGTACATTCAGCATAGAGAAATATTGACTACCTTATCACATTTTTATCAAAATGCTAGAGAATATGAGGAAGGTATAGAAATATCTAAACGTTGTTATGAATTTAGTAAAACTTTAGCTGAAAAGATTTGTGCTAACTACGTAGTGATTAGAGGACTAATGACGTCAGGTAGTTACTGGCAAGAAGCTTATACACGATTACAAGATCAAATTTTACTCACTGAACAGTTAATAGAAACTAAGCCAGATGGTATTAATATAGTAGATATAACAAGGTTGTGTGATGCACTATTTTTCTTGCCATATTTTGAAGATAACCCGGACAGAAATCACAAAATTCAACATCAAGTTTCTAGTTTTTGCCAATCCCGGATAATTAAACATTATCGAGAAATAGGAGAACAACAGCAAAATTATTTAGATTTACGCCGACAAAATAGCACACAAACTAAAAAAGCGCTTAATATTGGTTATATTTCCCATTGTTTTAAGAAGCATTCTGTTTCTTGGTTGTGCCGTTGGCTTTTTAAATATCATAATCCAGAAAAATTTAAAATTCATTGTTATTTTTTTCATGAATCTCAAGAACTCGAACCCTTTACACAAAATAATTTTGTCAGCAAATCTTACAAATTTTATAAATTTGGACTTTATGAAAATAATCAAGTGTGGAATGAAATCCGAGCCGATGAAATTGATATTTTAATTGATTTAGATAGTTTGACTTTAGATAAAACTTGCGAAATAATAGCAGTTAAATCTGCTCCCATACAGGCTACATGGTTAGGTTGGGATAGCTCTGGATTACCATCAATTGATTATTTTATTGCTGACCCTTATGTTTTACCTGAATCAGCACAAAATTATTATTCGGAAACAATTTGGAGATTACCTCAAACTTATATTGCTGTTGATGGGTTTGAAGTTGGTGTACCTGATTTACGACGGGAAGATTTAGATATCCCTAGTGATGCCATTGTTTATTTTATGACTCAAAAAGGATATAAAAGGCATCAACCCCATTTACAGTTACAAATGAAAATTATCAAAGAAGTACCTAATAGTTATCTTTTAATTAAAGGTGATGCTGATTCAGAAACAACTAAGATATTTTTTGAAGAAATTGCACAGGAGGAAGGTGTAAATTTTGATCGGATTAAGTTTTTACCTTATGCTCCTAGTGAAGTTGTACATCGTGCTAATTTACAAATTGCTGATATTGTACTTGACACCTATCCCTATAATGGAGCGACAACCACTTTAGAAACCCTATGGATGGGTATCCCTTTAGTAACAAGAGTGGGTGAACAATTTTCTGCCCGCAATAGTTACGGTATGATGGTAAATGCAGGGATTACAGAAGGTATTGCTTGGAGTGAAGAAGAGTATGTAGAGTGGGGTGTGCGTTTAGGTAAGGATGAGAAATTAAGACAGCAAATTTCTTGGAAGTTGCGTCAGTCAAGACACACAGCGCCGTTATGGAATGCGAAGCAGTTTACTAGTGATATGGAAACAGCTTATGAGCAGATGTGGCAAAGATATCTTGATAGTTAAGGTTAATTGATACTTGTAAGTTGGGTTGATGCCAGAAAACCCAAAATTTAATGCCGATGAAAAAACACCCAGAATCCTGTCTTCCAGGGTATGACTGTATGAAAGAATCTCCTCAATGTCCGATAACTACCACCAGTTCCTGTTCAACGGGAGATTCCCAACATTGTTACTTGTCTAGTCATTGCTAACATGGCCATGATGATCTGGCTCAACTACCGCATCGTCGTCACTTTTATTTCTGGTAGCAGGGATTGCAGTGGCTTTCAAGTTGTTTTTCTGGAAGACTATAATTCTACTACATCAGCCTTCTCTTCATCCTCTTTTTTTGACCAAGGTATTGGATCATAGAAGAGTTATTTATTTGGATATTTTTGAGGGAGAAGCCTTTTGTAAGCGTAGTAACGTAGTATAAAGTTGTCGTTTTAAATTATTGTTATTTTGGATTTCTAAGGTAATTTTATTGAATCTTTCGACGCTGAGACCACTATCCTCAACTATTTTTTGAGAATAGTTGCAGTAATTTACGGCAATATCTTTGGCTTTGCCAGGTAGTGCATTGACACTGTTAGAATCATTACAAATTACTTGGGGAATATCTTTGCTACCGATCACTTTTTTAATTTCCTCAAAGGCTTGCTGACGAACTGGCTCCATTCCTAGTACAGCCTTTGCATAATTAGTTACTTCTGTATTAGTGACGTTTAAAGGTTGAGCAACTACTTGGGAATTGAAGCCAAAAGTCCCGGAAATTAGACTTGCAGTGGCAATAGTTGCCAAAATTAGGGGTTGAGAGATAATTCGCTGCAACCGTTTGGTTAAATGAAGACTGTAAATTTTGAGCATACAACAGGTGACACAGAGGAAAAATAGGGAATTATATAATGAGTTTGAATTATTTTCTGAATTAGAAGTTCCAGTCAAGATGGAATCCGTTAATGGGGTGATCAAATGCGGCGACATATTTGACAAAGTTCGATAACTTTAGTTTGTAGTGTTGAAGTTTCGGATGCACCTTGCTTGAGGCTGACTTCTAACTCCAATAGTAGAGGTAAAGCAGATATAAGTTGCTGTAAGGGGAGAGATTTGACTTCTTGCTGTAGGAAGTAGATGCGTTTAGGGTTGGAGATTTCAGCGCCTTGAGCGATCGCTTGCGGGTTGCGTTCACCACTCTCCATCATCATTTTTACTAATAACCAAGTACGAAATTGACCAATGAGTGTGGCAACTATCCGTAAACCTGGTTCGGCTGCATTGCTCAAATCACCTAATATCCCTAAAGCTTTGGGGGTATCTCCAGTTCTGATGGCTGTTGCTAGTTGTAAGGTATTTTGAGTAGTGTTTCTAACTAACTCAGATACTGTATTCACATCTAAAGGTTTGCCGCTACCTTCGGTATATAGACGTAATTTCTCTAGTTCATTGTAGAGAAGACGGGTATCATTACCTACGGATTCAGCTAGGAGTTCGGCTACTAGGGGACTTATTTTTATCCCCACGGTTTGAGCAGCTTGTTGAACTGATTGGACTAAAAGTTCGGTTTTCCAAGGAGGAATCAGGGGAAATTCGGAAACTGTAGCAAACTGTTTCAGGAGTTTTGTACTTTTAAGGCGTTCGTCTGGTTTGTTCCGACTGGTCAATAGTAAAGTAGAATCTGCGGGGATAACCTTGAGAGTCCGTTGTAATTCTGCGAGGATGTGATCTGGACAATTTTGGCAAAGAGTTGTGTTGATCAGCCACACCAACCGCCCACCAGCACCAAATGGCGGTGTCATGGACTGATTTAAAGCCTGGACAATAGCATCGGGTTGATCAGCGGGAAATGAGGTATAATTAAAGCTTGTCCACAGGGGATCAAGAAGGCGATCGCGTAAAATTGCTACGGCTTTTTCCATCGCAAAATCATCTTCACCCCAGTAGACATATATTGGCATAGCAATTAAAATTTAAAATTAATTTCGTCAAATTGAGTAATTTTCCCTACAATCTATCAAGAGAGTAAAAGGTGATAAAGATTGGACGACAATTACCAAACCTATTTAAATCGGGTAGCACGCATGACGCTACCAGAAGCTTACAAAACCCAAATTCAGCATATTCAGGAATCTTCCAAATTTCGGTTTGATGCTGGAGTCAGAGTTGCTGCTCCTTTTCCAGGCTATACGCTGATTACCCCACCAGCAGAAGAAGATCCCCACAATGCTGCTTTTTACAGCCAAATACAAGCCTATCAACAGCAATTATTAGAGCTATCCATTAGTAGTGATTTAATTGTACCTGTTCCTCCGGCTAGTTTTCATGTGACGGTGGCAGATTTGATTTGGGACAGTGCTTTTCATCATGCTTGTACAAAAAATCCCCAATTTGCTGAAGATTTGAATGCTCAGTTAACTGAGATGTTTCAAGAATATCAACAGTTGATGACAAAGGGATCAGATCCTATATCTTGGCAAATGTTGGGATTGATTGTCATGCCCAGGGCTGTGGGTGTGTGTTTAGTACCAAAAGATAAACGTTCCTATGAGGAAATTATTCAATTCCGGCGGATAATTTATCAAAATCGCACCTTAATGGGATTAGGTATTGAGCAGCATTATCATTTTACGGCTCATGTGACATTGGGGTATTTTAGTGAAATTCCCCCAGAATTAGATCGGCTAAACCTCAGTACCATGTTTTCTGAGTTTAATCAATCATTGCCATTAGATACCCCAGATTTTCTCATTAATCAGGTGGAACTACGAAAATTTGATAATATGACCCATTATTATCGTCAACCAGACTGGCCGAGTTTGGATTTTTAAGTAATTCATAGTAGGGGTAAAGCAGTGCTCATTGGTGTCAACTTAGCCCACAGATAGCTTATTTGTTTGGCTTCCACACCCGCCTGGAACTTAAGTTCCAGGCTAATAGCTAAAGTTTACTAAAGTAAACTGAAGATATAGACAATTATTAGTTATCAAAAGACAACTTTTGCTATTAGACTGGGAATTCATTCCCAGTCAGGCTATGGGTTTTACGTTAAGTTGACACTTATGAGCAGTGCTAAACCCCTACGGGAGTAAAAGCTGAAATATGCTGTAATTACGAATTATAATTAAATCTAAAATTCAGGTTGTTGATAGGCAAGATAAACAGCTTCTAAAAACACATCTGAAGCAATGTTTCCTGGAAGAATTTCTAAATTAATAATAGATTGAACCTGTTGGGTGAGTTTTAAAGAAAGTGCTATCTTGGCTTTTGTGGACATTCCACTTCGTCTCAGTAAATATTCACGAATAATCGCAAAATCATCAGGTAATAAAGCTGATAAATCGGCGATTTCTCGTAACTGAATATGAAAGGATTTAGCTGCTTCAGAAATAGCTAAACTTGATGATTTCACAACTGTTTCTGCTTGAATTACAATTGTCCCAGCGGCTAAATCACCAAGACGCTTTTCTCGATTACTAAAAGTAATTAAAAAAGCCCCAATAAATAAAGATTCATCAAGAGGACGAAGTAAAGCTCGTAATGCTGCTTGTTGTAAACCCACAGGTCTACCATCATCTCGGACAACGCGAATTTTTGCAATACTTTTACCCGGTGTTTGTCCTTGCCAAAGAGTTTCAAAAAAGACGAAATAACCTGTATAAATAAAGAAAAGACTTAATAGAGATATGGCTATCAACCACAAGCCGAAATTAGAGCCAAAAATACTAACTCCAATATCAGTTACTTGCTGGAAAATAAACGCCCATATCAAGGCCATTATCGCTAAAGTAACCGCCAGAATTAGGTAATCAATCATTAATGCTAAAGCCCGACTACCAATTCCAGCTAAGGTAAATTCTATTTCTACACTTTCGGGTGTGCTGAATTTAAGGCGATTAAAAAGGTGCATTTTTTAGATTTAAATATCGTGATCACGTAGCTGTAAACCCAAACCTTCCCGCCGACTTCTGAGGTCATAATAAACAACGGCTTTAACTGTTTGCCAAAAAGGTGCAATTAATGCCAAACCAGCCAAAGTTAATCCAACTATTAACACGAAAAAGATTATTGAAAAACTGACATTTCCTTCACTTAGTAAAGGTGTAAAAATTAGCTGAATAATAGTAGTAATGATTTGAATAATAAATTGGATGGGAATGGTTATTAAACCACCAATCAAAGAGATTAAAACTATTCTGCCAATATTTCCTTTAGTTAGTTCCCAACTACGATTAATAGTTGAACTACCATTAACATTATCTTCAATTGCGAGAGGAACATCTACTAAATAAAACCTAGTTCCTATCCACAAAATACCTGTAAAGGTAATGATCATTACCAGCAAAGTTATTAAAATG
>JANMGZ010000300.1:0-1667 GCA_031374905.1 Dolichospermum sp. OTE_70_metabat_362_sub | reverse complement strand
CAGTTATGGGCTGCGTCACCTATTAAAGCCAAACGGGGGAGAACATAGCGATCGCTCTGCATTAACTGTACCTGAAAAATAAACCTCTCTCCTAACAATTCCAATTTACCCATTTGCTCACCATAGCGTTTAGTTAGTTCTGCTAAAAATTCCTGATCATTCAAAGCACACAAAGCTTTTGCTTCTTCATGGGGTGCTGTCCAAACAATGCGACAACGGTTTTCAGGTAAAGGTAAAATTGCAAATGGACCACTCGACCAAAACTTTTCATAAGCTGTATTATTGTGAGATTTTTCTGGTTTCACAAAAGCCACAATACATGATTGCCAATATTTCCAGCCTTTAGTTTTAATTCCCGCAGCTTCACGAATTGGAGATTTTGAACCATCAGCAGCCACCAACAATTTACTGCGAATTGTTTGGGTTGTTTCGTTAATTTTGATGTTAATTTTAACTATGTCTAACTGATTTTCTGTATTAATAACTTCGGCTGGACAAAGATAAGTTACATTTTCACAATTGCTCACAAATTCCTGTAAAGGTTTTAACAGTGCATAATGTTCTGCTACATAACCCAATTCTGGTGTACCTAAATCAGCAGTTTGGAATTTGACTACATCAGGATAATCAGCATCAGAAAGACGAACTTGGTTATATTTAGCGATGTTAGGGAGAATTTTGTCCCATAAACCAATTCCTTGGAAAATTTGTGCTGATAGCATATGTACAGCATAAGCCTGGCCTTTAGCTACTGCGGCTGATGCCACTCTAGCCTCAATAAGCAGGATACTTAACCCGGAATCTTTTAAAGCAGCGGCGAGGGTTAAGCCGACAATTCCACCACCAACTATGACCAAATCATAATCATATCCCCAATAGTTTTCTCTGGGGGTGTGGGGGGAGGAAAGGGTGGGAGTAAGCTGGGAGAGAGACATTGTAAAGATAAGTTACATAGTTTTAATTATTATTGTGACGCGATTACGACTGATGATCAAGATAAATAGAAAAAACGATCACAGATTAAACAGATTACACAGATTACACAGATTAAGTGATCATCTGGTCTTTGATAACCTGTAATCGTTATTTTTTAGATTCTGTAGATGTCAGATGTAACTTCTTATTCACTAAAAGCAAAATATCTCCATTAACTCTACTTTAGGTAGTAGCAATATTTCTTGGGGTTGAGTAGTCTTAAATTTATTAATGCCTGAAAAACGTGTATGTACCCTGGAAATAATTTCAGGGTCTTTTTTTGCTGTTTTTACCTATTTTCGAGCAAAATGTTTTTCCATTATCTCTAAAATCATAGGTGCAGCAACACTACCACCACCACCACCAGAATGTTCAGCAAAAGCTATTACTAAAATTTCTGGCTTATCCGCAGGTGCATAAGCCCCAAACCAAGCGTGATTTTCTTTAACTCCTCCTCTCCAAGCTTCAGCAGTCCCACTCTTACCAGCGACTGGGGGAAGAGTTGGGACATTTAATGCCTTTCCTGTACCTTCATGGACTACTTTCCGCAATCCTTCACGCAAAATTTTGACAGTTGTGGGTTTGAGATTTAATGATTGTCTCCAGCTTTTAGCTTCTTCATTATCTTTCAACAAATGGGGTTGCACTCGATAACCACTATTAGCAGGTACAGCAAACATGACAGCGACTTG
>JANMGZ010000566.1:0-5419 GCA_031374905.1 Dolichospermum sp. OTE_70_metabat_362_sub | reverse complement strand
CGATGTTTTCAGCTAAAACCAAATTCATCAAGGCGTTGCGCTTACCATAAGACAAGTTACCATGTCTAGTACGGTCGCCAGAACGAACAAAATCGAGGGAAATTGTTGCTGAAATGGGTTCAAAAGGCAATAGCACCGCTCCTCATTTGCATTTTGAGTTTTATGCAGATGGTCGTTTAGCGAGTAATCCTGTCAATATTTTACCGTCTAGCACCATGGCCAAAATACCAGTGAATCAACCAGTTAAGCCCATTCCTCAACCAGTTTTAATCATAAGCAATAAAACTGGATGTGGGGGAACAACAGTGATAACAGGGGAGACAACAACAGTAAGTATTAAAGTTTGTGAAGAAAATGGTCAGTTGTTTTATTTGGGGCAATTGAAACAAGAACCAAGCCAAATTTTAAAACTTCGAGCTTGGAAAGTTGATAATCATAAATATAAAGCAGATAACGGTACTTTTTCTTACTTAATTAGTCCAGAAAAGATAGAAATTTGGCGGAATGGTAGTCCAATTCGTGCTGATAGTTTTCTGACATTCAATAGTTTGGGGAAATAAAAATATTCACTAATTTAGAGAACTGCAATTAGTCGCAGGTCTGTAGCTTGCTTCCCGCAGGGTATCCCTGACTGATTTATTCTGACTCCTGACTTCTGAATCCTGACTCCTTTTTCAAGTAATTGATGATTTCATTACAAATACCTGATGTGACAGTTGAAATGGCGGAATATATTAGGCAACATATTGTGATGTCCAAGTATAATCTTAATAAAGATTAAAACTAGACAAAAGTATCGGAAAAGTTCAAATAAAGGAGCAGGTGATCATGGAATATTTAGCTTATTCCTATATGTACATAGAGGATGAAAAAACAGATGAAAATTTTGGATTAGATCTGCCTCAATTGCCATTTAATTGGCGGAAGATTTTTAAATCTTCTGCATGGTTAACCCTAGCGGGTGTGAGTATATTACTGGCTACAGTTGCTCAGATGCAATTTGCATCTGCCGAATATGTCAGGACTAATGGAAATTGTCTTTACATTCGCACAGGGCCTAGCACTGCCAATTCATCTGTAGCTTGTGTTCGCAATGGTTCATACATTGGTGAAACTGGTCGTGTCAGAAATGGATTTGCGAGAATTTCTTCAGGACGTTATCGAGGGTATTATGTTGCTGAAAGATGGATTGGTAACACGCCTGGCTATTCTCATCGCAGATATCGTTCTGGATATGGTGTTGGCGGTAGAATCAGTGTAGCATACGGCTCAAGAGGTGAACGAGTCAGAGAAATCCAACGAGCTTTAGGTACTAGAGTTGATGGCGTTTACGGTTCACGAACCATTAATGCAGTTCGTCACTTCCAAAGACGTAACGGACTGCGTGTAGATGGTGTTGTTGGTTATCAAACTCGAAGAGCTTTAGGGATTTAGCCTAAGTAATTTTTGACAATTTGCAGGATACGTTCTGCTGCATGGCCATCGCCAAAAGGATTAATGGCGGTGGCCATTTTCCTATAAGCGTCGGAATTACTGAGTAGTGTACTAGCGGCTGTCACAATATTTGCGGTTTGTGTACCCACGAGTTTTGCTGTACCTGCGGTGACTGCTTCTGGTCTTTCGGTGGTATCTCTGAGAACTAACACTGGTTTACCCAGACTGGGGGCTTCTTCTTGTAAGCCACCGGAATCAGTTAAGATTAAATGCGATCGCTCAATAGCTCCCACTAATTCGGCATAATCCAAGGGTTCTGTTAAGAAAATTCGCGGATGATTTCCTAATAATTGTTGTAATGGTTCTCTAACTGTGGGATTTTTATGTAATGGCAGTAACAAGGCTGTATCAGGGAATTGATCTAAAATTTGTAAAAAACTTTCAGCAATATCTTGTAGCGGTTCTCCCCAATTTTCTCGTCTATGAACGGTTGCCAATATTGTCCTATATTTATGCCACTCTAAACCCGGTATATCACAAGCTGGTTGTTTTGCAGCCACATTTAACAAGGCATCAATAACTGTATTTCCTGTTAAGTGAATTTCTCCTAATACCCCAGAATGTTGTAAGTTTTCCACCGCTAAAGTAGTCGGAGCAAAATGCAATTGTGTAAGTTGGGAAATTAACCTTCTATTAGCTTCTTCAGGAAAAGGATTAAATAAATCATCAGTCCTTAAACCTGCTTCTACATGACCAATAGGTATTTTTTGATAAAAAGCGGCTAAAGTCGCTGCAAAGGCTGTTGTTGTATCTCCCTGTACAATGACAAAATCTAACTTTTGTGCCTGAAATAATGCTTCTAAACCTTGTAAACTTCGACAGGTAATATCATTGAGAGATTGCTGACGCTGCATAATCTCTAAATTCCAGTCGGCTTTGAGTTTGAACAATTTCATGACTTGTTCAACCATTTCTCGGTGTTGTCCTGTCAGAATTATCTGCAATTCAAAATCTGGAGAACTTTGAAAAACTTGAATTACTGGTGCTAGTTTAATTGCTTCGGGACGAGTCCCTAAAATAATGCCAATGCGGTGTTTATTAGTCATTAGTCAAATAATTAGAAGTTACTTTTAATTTGCAATTTTCCAAGCAGCTAAAAGGTAGGTAAATCCTCCTGCTGTTTCAATTATCGAATTATTTAAGCAGGTTTCCATGTCCCGTGGAAACTGTGAGGAATAACACTGGGTAGTCCCAGTTTACAAATAGGTTCTGTATTTAGTCCAGCGCTCCCAAATATCCAAACTTCGCTACTATGAGTATTACCATCATAAACCACAGTTAATACCCAACCTTGCTCAGGGTTTTGCGGATTTTCTACATAAATAGGTTCGGAAGGGTAGCGATTTTCTCCTATGTTTGCTTGGGTTAAATTTCCAGTTTTGTGATCAAAACAAGCAATAGTATTTAAAATTTCCTTACCAATATCTGTCCCTGGTTGAAATCCTGACATATAGGTATAACGAGAAAATTGACCTGTGTTTTGTGGAGGAACACTAGGAAACTCACAATGTTGATTTGAAAGTTGTTCAATTTTAATTACCTTTCCAGATTGAGGATTAAGTTGAACTTGTGAAAATGTACTTTTGGCAATTGTGTGAGTTTCCCCTGTAGCTACTTCCTGCAAATATTGATTAGTTTGAAAATCTTCATAACGAGCAATATTTACAATTACTGTACCACTAGCATCTACATAACCATTAGCAAAATGCCACTGAAACCAAGATTCAGTTTCTGTGCGACTGACTAAAGATAAACTTTCTCTGTCCAATACCATGATCTGAGTTCCTAATTCAGGATGCCATTTCAGGGAATCACTATAATTACTAATTCCTACTACAACAGGCCAAAGATTTAATCGGACTGGGGAAATAAAAAAGAGCAGATACTGTCCCGCTAAAACAAAATCATGTATTAGAGGCACTCCCTCTAATTGATGTATTGCTGTTTGGATAATTTTGCCAGTGGAGTCACTTTTATAAACATTAAGTGTGGCATTTAATCCAGGATTCACACCAAAATTAAAAATTTCTCCTGTATTTGCATCCCGCTTATAATGTGCAGAATAACTGAACTCCTTAGTTAAACTTCCTAAATCATCTTCACCACAAGTTTCTAAAGTTTGCAAATCCAAAGCATAAGGTTTACCACCTTCCCACAATGCCAAAAGTTGATCAGGTAATGCCAAAACTGAAGTATTTGCCGCATTTTTCACAGGTTTTATCCATTGATTCCAGATAATTCCTGGTGCAGTCATACCATAATTACCATAAAGCAATTTACCCGCAGCAGTTTCTTCTTGATAACCAACAGTTTGCACATAGCGATAAACCGCAACTGCTTCTACATTGGTAAAATTAACAGCCAAAATTGCCCCATCTCCATCAAACCAATGTCCCACTCGGATATCATTCCGTTCTAGTCGTGCTGGTCCATTCCGGTACAATGTACCTCTTAAACCATCAGGGATTTCACCAACGAGAATTGGTAGTTGAGTGGCAGAAAATTCTGTTGCAGGTTGAGATATTGCCCCAGTCCATGCTTTTTTTGTTGACTTTTGATCAATAGTTTGCATATAAAATTTTTCATTTGCATAATATTCATACAACAATCCTATCTGATTTGTGAAAATACTAAAACTCAGATTACTAACTTCTTGAATAAGTTTGGAATATTGTTTTTTCTCTGGAAATTATACAAGTAATCAATTCCTTCGCCATTTTTTGTAGGTTGGCTAAGGCATTTGCTGGGTTTCATGATATTGCTTTGCGAACGTTCACTTTCCCCAACCAAACCTACAAATCAAGGCCTTTTTTATTTGACAAAGGTATTGTAAATACAAAAGTTATGAAAGCCAAAAATTCTATTTCTAGACCTCTTATTCTTTGGGACTGGAGCGCCTTTGTGTGAGACAAATGCCGATTTATTTCTGCATCTGAATCAAAGGAACTTTTATGGGGCTGAATTAGATTGTTCAGTTACAGTCTGATCTTGATTTATCAGAATAACTGGACGTTGATTAGGGTCAAAACGAAATGATTTTTGTTGCATAATACTTTTAGCTTCACCAGGATCAAAGTTGCGGCTAAATTCTGTCTGTAAGTTTTGCACACGTCCTTCCATAACTTTGACTTCGGTACGGACTGTTCGCAACTTATCCTGTTGTGACCAATGATAAGGCAATAATTGTAATAAAGCAGATACTGCTGCTGTACTAATAACTGTATTAACTAATACTTTGGCTGTGGTTTCCAGTGCCATTATCTGATAAGCACGTTGCCGCAAATGTCGTTTAGGTCTTGGTACAGTTCGGCGTTGTTCTACTGGCTGTATGGGAGGTCTAGATGGTTGAAACGCATTCATGGTGCTAACAAAAGGCTTGCATAATTTACGGTGATTACCGTCAAAAGCAAACAGGTGCTAATTGCGGCTTAATTTGATGCCATAATACTTCATTTTTGGGAAATTTATACAAGTATGAAAATGAATAAAATATTACCTAGTAAGGTAAGGTGCTATTTCCAAAATTCTCGTAGCTTAAAACTACAGGGATTTAGAAACTACACTTACTTATACTAGGTTTAATCACTTGTAACAGAGTTACGTCAGTGTTATTTGTATAGTTCTGTAGCTAAACGCCAAGCTAGAATTCCTGGAATTAGTGCCACAGCCAATGCAATGTAAACTTGAGTATCTGAGATAGGCATGATGGAAATCCTCCTAAGTTGAACTAGATTTTTAAGACTCCGTCTACTACTTTTCACTGTTTTAGCAAGATTAGGAAACATCTTGTTACAAGATGCAACAAAAACCGGGGATTGGTTGGTTGTTACAAAGTTTCTGGACTTTGGACTAAAAAGCTAGAGAAAAGCAGTCAGCAGTAACACTGACTGGCGTAAAGTCAATGAAAGTAATAAATCATTGACAT
>JANMGZ010000266.1:0-13442 GCA_031374905.1 Dolichospermum sp. OTE_70_metabat_362_sub | reverse complement strand
GCAGATTTGCGAAACCCTAGCCAAGATAAAATATGGGAGGTTGCCAATGAGGTTGGTTTAAGTAATGTCCTCAGAGGTAATGCTCATTTAGATAATGCAGTCACTGAAATTGTCCCTAACTGCCATTTGATGACTGCTGGTGAGAAAATGATGCACCCATCTACACTTCTTGATTCTAGTCAAATGGCTGTATTTGTGGCTCAAGCTGCCCAAAAATACGAATTTGTAGTCATAGATACACCACCGATGACAGCCGCCGCTGATGCCACTGTTTTGGGTAAATTGGCAACTGGAATTTTGTTTGTTGTCAGACCAGGAGTAGTTGATACTGTGAGTGTGACTATTGCTAGGGATTTGTTGGAGAAAGCCAATCAAAATGTTTTAGGTGTAGCAATGAATGGCGTTGCTGTTAATCAGCAATATTATGGCTATGGCTATGCAGAAAGTGAGATGTGAGAGGATGTTTGAAAAGTTTCCGGCGATTATAAAGATGCCTCCGGCACGCTGGCGCGAACGCGACTACACAAACAAAGTAGTGAAAAATCAGGGCTTTTGAACCCACGCAGGTGGGTTTCGTCTGTGTAGCCGCGGTTTTCAACCGCCTAGATAAATCCTCTTTAAAAAGGAGGACTTTGAAAGCTTTTAGCCACCCTTTTAAGGGGATCTAGTTTAGAAATTAACCTGAATATAGCGGTTATCGGTCGGACGCAATAAGATATAGGGCGCAGGCCCTGCGCCCCTACAGGTTTTGCGATTTACGGGCTGTATCTCAGTCAAGTGCATACCGCTATAGTTGTAATTAGCAACTTACATAATTAGCTGATTGTAAATGGTGATAATTTGTTTGCCTAAACGTTGGTGACTAAAATTATTAACGGCTGTTTTTCTGGCATTTTCTGCAATCAGTTGGCGTTTTTCTGGGTTGTTGAGTAAGTCTAGAATTGCAGATGCTAAAGCCATAGGTTCTCTAGGTGGTACACCAATTGCATCATAATTATGGGTAAATAATTCAGCCGCACCACCAGCTTGAGATACTATCACAGGTTTACCACAAGCCATTGCTTCTACTATGGCTAAACCAAAGGGTTCGGGTTGGGTACTGGCATGAATGACAATATCTAAATTTCGGTAAACTTGAGCTATGTCTTGTTGAAAACCTAGAAAATCAACTTTGTCTGCAATTTCTAAATCTGCGGCTTTTTCTTGTAATTCTTGCTGGGAAAATTGAGAACCGCGGGTTTGATAAATCGCTCCACCAACTATGGAAAAACGCACATTTAAATGGGGATGGTTTTTAATGATTTCTGATGCTGCTTCTAGAAAAATATCATGGCCTTTCCAACGGGCAAAAGTCGCAACTAGTCCCACTCTTAGGGGTGTATGAGGGGGTGAAGATAGGGGAGTGAAGTAATTAATATCAATGGCATTGTAAATTGTTTCTATTGGTAATTTCGGTAATGTCGTTTTTGCGTCTTTGGCTACGGCGTGGGAAATGGCAATTCCTAGTTTAGCTCGATAACTGAACTGTTTTAAAACTTTGCCAATGAGGGGACGTGAGCCATAGAAATCATGAATATGCCAAATAATAGGTGTATCTTTGATTTTAGTTAATGCTGTTAGTAAATGAGTTTTAATGCCGTTGGAGTGAATTAAGTCTGGTTGAAGTTGACGAAGCGATCGCTGAAATTCTCGGAGATATTGGCCGATACTTGGTAAAATTCTGATTATTCTGGCTAATAATATCAATCTAGCTAAAGCTGGATTACTACTTTTAAAGCCACTGTCACCCAATTGGTTTAATGCTTCTGGTAGTTGATGTAATTTTACTTGCACACCCAATTTTTCTGCTTGTTCTATTAATGGTCCGTCAGTACCGACAATGAGGAATAGTTGGATATTTGGCTGTGTAATCAAGAGTGCAGCCATCATACTTAACAAAACTCTTTCTCCACCACCAATTACTCCTACAGGGTTGATAAATACAATTTTCATATATACTAAAAACGGTTGAGATATAGACTTTTACAAGATTACGAAAAACCCAGTTGGGTTATGGGTTTTACTGCTAAATCCATAACCCAACTGGGAATGAATTCCCAGTCTAATAGCAAAAGTCATCTAAAGATGACTAGAATTGTCTGTTGAGTATATTTTAAATATGTGCTAATTGTAAATAAGATTTAGCAATAATTTGAGCATGATGAGACCAAGAATATTTTTGAGCTTGATTTAGACGCAAATTAATAGTAGGCGCACTATGGGAATTTACTAATATTTGTTTTATGGTTTGCACCCAATGAGAGATGTCTGTAATTGAACAATACATCACAGCTTCTCCTCCTACTTCTTGTAATACAGGAATATCACTAGCCACTACTATCGCTCCACAAGCTAAAGCTTCAATCACAGGTAATCCAAATCCTTCAGCTTCACTTGTTAATAACACGGCTGATGCTTGTTGGTAAAGGGTAGCAATAGTTGAACGTTGCAACCCTTGAAGATGAATAATTGCATCACTAATATTCAATTGAGTAATTTGTTGTTGTTGGCTAGGTGTCCACTCACCGCTGACTTTTACTAATTGTAATTCTGGATAAATACTGCGGACTTGTGCAAATACTTCTAATAAAATATCAATTCGTTTCCGAGGAATACAGCTACCAACATGAAGCAGAAACGGCTGTTTAGGTATCTGCACCAATATATCTTGTGGTTGAGAATTTATGCTAAACTCGGAGGCGATACCATAGGGAGCATGGACTAAACGTGATGGTTTTATTAGTTGGTAATGCTCAATTTGCTTCCTAACTTCTGCGGTAGAATAGAAGACTACGGCGCATGACTGCAAACCGCTTAAAATTCTCCTAAACATGGCTTTATACCAGCCTGGACGAGGCTCTTTTGCTGGTTCTAAAAGAGAGCGAAAGGCATCAATATCATGACAGTATACTCCCGTGCGTTCTGGTGGTAATAGATGGGCTAAATGGGCATAGGAATGGTCAGCAATGTGATAGAAATCAAAGTCTTTGACTCTGGTTTTGAGATATTGGGGATAGTCCCAAAAGCGGTTAATTAGCCTATCTGCATTGTAAGCAAATTGCTTTTTACCAAGGACGGGAATTTTTTGACAGCGATGATTAAATGGAGGAGAAATTTGGATAGCTTGAATAAATGCAGGGTGTTCAGATTGCAAATGCTTGAGTAGCATTTGAGCGCACAAATCCATACTAGGCCATTTCTCTTCTGGGTAATCGCAGATAGTAGCAAGACGTAATTTATTTGTATTCAAGATTTTGCTCAATTTATGGTTTTCTATTTCTGTAAATTAGAAAAACTTGGCTGCTGAAAAATCCTCCTAACCAACCAAGGGGAGAAAAACATATATGTTCAATTACATAAGTTTTTTTGAGTTGTTCATGCAAGGAACGCCAATTAAATCCCTTGTGTCCATGATAAGGAGATTCATCACCGTAAATAGGTCGTTTTATGGAAGATGATTTTGTGGCGAAAATCATCTGAAAAAGTTCTTTTATTGTATAAGGTTCAATACTTTTATCATAGTCTCCTTGTCGCAATAAACCAGCAATCCGTCTAGTGATTTGTTTGATGAGTAAACTTGCGCCTATTTCAATAGGAACGCTAATAATAATTATTCCTTCTGGCTTGACTAGTTCTTTTAAATCCCTGATAACTGTTTCTACTTGTGCTGGTAAACAATGCTCTAAAACTTCCATACAAACTGCTGTATCAAAGGATGAATGATTGTCTTGGGATTTTAATTCTTTGAGGGTACTAAATTTGGTTTTATTGTCCCCTAAAAATCTTTGTTGACAATCATAAATTTGATCTTCGGCAATATCTGCACCAACGGATTCTAAAACTGAATCTTTCACTATCTGTAAAAATGTACCATCGCCGCAACCATAATCAAGTAACTTGATATTGTTACCGGCATAACTTTCTATCAACTGTTTTGTGGTTTGAAATCGGCTAGAATGACTCCAGGCAATAATTTGGTTATTGCACAATGTTTGCTTTTTTGCGTAATGACCTTCTGATATCATTTTATTTTTCCTATAGGGAAAAGATTAGTTGAGTATAAATCATAGTGTATACTGTATGGTTAAGATAAATCTACTTACTTGAGAATACTCCGATGCAAGACGGTGAAATCTTGGTCTTTGCTACCAAAGGCACAGGTTCAAATGAGGAAGCTCGAATTGTCAAACTTTTACAAAACTTTAAAATTCAGATTGTCCCATTTGATCGATCTCATAAATTCCAGAGCTTTATTAAGATTATTCAACAAGGATTGCAAAGAAAAACTAGCCTGGTTGTAATGGAGGGGACTGGATTCCTAGGAGGGATAGCGTGTTTGTTTCTGCGATGCTTTTTTAAGATTCCCTATGTTTTTAGTAGTGGAGATGCGATCGCCCCCTTTATTGGTTTAAACTATCCACTACTTGTACCAATTGCCCATATTTATGAGCAAATACTCTGTCGTTTTTGTGCTGGATTTATTGGTTGGACACCTTATTTAGTCGGTAGAGCCTTAACTTTTGGCGCTCCAAAAGGATTAACTGCTGAGGGTTGGGCGTATTTTCCTCGCACTATTGAAGAGTTGACAGATAGACGGATTACTCTGCGTAAAGAATTAGGGATTCCAGAAAATGCCCTTGTATTTGGCATCCTGGGGGCAATTGCTTGGACTAAACGTTTTCGCTATTGCTATGGTTATGAATTAATAAAAGCTTTCCAGCAAATTAATCGCCAAAATGTGGTGATTTTAGTGGTAGGAGATGGGACTGGACTTGCTTATTTAAAAGAATTGGCAGGGGAAGATTTAGGAAAACGCATTTTTATGCCTGGTAATGTCCCTTTTGAGCAGGTACTTGATTACATGGCAGTGATGGATGTGGCCAGCTTACCGCAAAGTGTGGATAAAGTAGGAAGTTTTCGCTATACCACCAAGGTAAGTGAATATGTGGGAGCAAGATTGCCAGTAATTACCAGTCAAATTCCTATGGCTTACGATATTCTCGGTGATTGGGTTTGGCGCATACCAGGAGATAAACCCTGGAATGATACTTACATTAATGCCTTGGCTGTTTTAATGGCAACGGTTACTGATGAAACCATCAGGATTAAGAAAAAAGCTATCCCGACTCAGCTAGCAGATTTTGATTTAGAAAGACAAATTGTGCAAGTCACAAATTTTATTAACGAACTATTATAATGAGTCACAGGAATTTGGAAATCATTGCGATTGTTCCTCGTCTACCCCCTGCTGTTGATGGAGTGGGAGATTATGCGTTAAATTTAGCTCAACAAATGCGTCAGGATTTGGGCATAATTACAAATTTTGTGGTTGCTGACCCTCATTGGTCTGGAGAAACTATTGTAGAGGGATTGATAATTAGGCAAATTCAGGAACAATCTAGCAAGAATTTGTTAAATTTATTAAGTGCAGAAAAATCAAATCCAACAGTTTTATTACATTATGTCGGTTACGGTTATGCAAGAAGAGGCTGTCCGATTTGGTTGGTAGAAGCATTAGAACAATGGCGAAAATTAGGAAATAACCGCCGCTTGGTGACGATGTTTCATGAAATTTACGCTTTTGGACCGATTTGGACTAGCCAGTTTTGGACATCACCTCTACAAAGAAATTTAGCTACTCGATTAATCCGGTTGAGCGATCGCCCTCTCACTAGCAAACAAGGATATGCTGATATTATCCGCAAATTGGGTCAAGGTAAACATTCTGATATTCCGACTTTGCCAGTTTTTTCTACTGTCGGTGAGCCGAAAAATCTCAGTCCTTTGTCAGCAAGACAGCGGCGTTTAGTGATATTTGGTGGTATTGGACAACGTTCTCGTGTTTATCAGCAATCTCTGTTCGCATTAGAAAAAACTTGTCAGGAATTGGAAATTGAGGAAATTTTAGATATTGGCCCTCCTCTCAATTTCCAGATTCAGCCTATTAATGGTATTCCTGTTAACTGTTTGGGAATTAAATCTAGTCAAGAAATTAGTAGTTTATTATCCAATTCTTTAGTGGGTTTTTTCAATTATCCTCTAGAATATTTAAGCAAATCCACAGTTTTTGCTGCTTATTGTTCTCATCGCCTGTTACCTGTAGGTGTATGGTACGAAGGTAAAGATGAAGATGGTTTAAGTGGTGGGAAGCATTACTGGTTAGCAGACAGACATGAGCGCAGCCTGAATTTATTAGATAAACAGATAGTTGCAGATAATGCCTATATTTGGTATGAACAACATCAGCTATCAGTACAAAGTCTTACTTTTGCAACTTATCTAAACAATGAAGAATAGAGAAAATATTTATTAAATAACGCTAAATCATGCTTAAATTTGGAGTTGTTATACCCAACACGGTTTAATTGTTTGATTTTCCGGGTAGTTTAAGCCCCGGCGACTAGAAGTCACAGCTACACAAACAAAGTCCGCCTGCGCGGACTAACGAAAAATCAAGGATTTGAAACCCACGTAGGTGGGTTTTGCCTGTGTAGACGCGGTTTCCAACCGCCTGCTTAACTAGGGTTTTCGTGATTTTACAAAAGTCCATGTCTCAACCGTTTTGAGTTGTTATTTTTTTGAACGATAACTGGAAGAGCCTTAAAAACTTACAAAAGTTATACTTGTACAACAACTATTAATAATAGTCAGACTCTTAGAAGCCACAGGAAGTGGGAAAATCAAATCATGGTAAAAGAAGACATAGAGAGGAAAAGCCGATAATATGCACTTGAGTGAAATCACCCATCCTAACCAGTTGCATGGTTTGTCAATTCGGCAGTTAGAACAAATTGCCCGGCAAATTCGTGAAAAGCACCTACAAACCGTAGCAGCCTTTGGAGGGCATTTGGGTCCTGGGTTAGGAGTTGTAGAATTAACCCTAGGGCTTTACCAAACCTTAGATTTAGATCGGGATAAAGTCACATGGGATGTAGGACATCAAGCTTATCCCCACAAATTAATTACGGGACGCTACAGTAATTTCGACACTCTTCGCCAAAAAAACGGCGTTGCAGGATATCTCAAACGCTGCGAGAACAAATTTGATCATTTTGGGGCGGGACACGCCTCTACCAGTATTTCCGCCGCCTTGGGGATGGCTTTAGCCCGCGACTTAAAAGGGGAAAAATTTAAAACCGTTGCTGTGATTGGTGATGGGGCTTTAACAGGAGGTATGGCACTAGAAGCTATTAATCATGCGGGACATCTCCGTAAAACTAATCTCCTGGTGGTTCTCAATGACAATGAGATGTCCATTTCTCCCAACGTGGGGGCGATTCCTCGTTATCTCAATAAAATGCGTCTGAGTCCACCGGTGCAGTTTCTCTCAGATGGAATTGAGGAACAGCTAAAACACATTCCCTTTGTTGGTGAGTCCATTTCCCCAGAACTAGAACGCATCAAAGAAGGAATGAAGCGGTTAGCAGTTCCCAAAGTTGGGGCAGTTTTTGAAGAACTCGGTTTTACCTACATGGGGCCAGTTGATGGGCATAATTTAGAAGAATTAATTACGACATTCCAACAAGCACATCAAATTACCGGACCAGTTTTGGTTCATGTAGTCACAACTAAGGGTAAAGGCTATGAAATAGCGGAAAAAGATCAAGTCGGCTACCATGCTCAAACCCCCTTTAATTTAACCACTGGGAAGGCGATTCCTTCCAGTAAACCTAAACCTCCTGCTTATGCTAAGGTCTTTTCTCACACTTTGGTGACACTGGCACAACAAAATCCCAAAATCGTCGGGATCACAGCCGCAATGGCTACTGGTACGGGCTTAGATAAACTACAAGCGAAACTCCCAAATCAATATATTGATGTGGGTATTGCTGAACAACACGCCGTGACTTTAGCCGCTGGTTTAGCCTGTGAAGGTATGCGTCCTGTTGTTGCTATTTATTCCACTTTCTTACAACGCGCCTTTGACCAAATCATTCATGATGTTTGCATTCAAAATCTACCCGTATTCTTCTGTTTAGATCGAGCGGGTATTGTTGGTGCTGATGGTCCAACTCACCAGGGTATGTATGATATTGCTTATCTGCGTTTTATTCCAAATATGGTGGTAATGGCTCCCAAGGACGAAGCCGAATTACAACGCATGGTTGTGACTGGGATTAACCACACGGATGGACCTATTTCGATGCGTTTCCCCCGTGGTAATGGTCACGGTGTCCCTTTAATGGAGGAAGGCTGGGAATCCCTGGAAATCGGCAAGGGGGAAATTCTCCGTCAAGGGGATGATGTGTTAATTCTGGGCTATGGTACGATGGTGTACCCGGCAATGCAAGCGGCGGAAATTCTCAGCGAACATGGCATTGAGGCAACTGTGATTAATGCTCGTTTTGTTAAGCCTTTGGATACTGAGTTGATTTTACCTTTGGCTAAACAAATCGGCCGAGTTGTGACTTTGGAAGAAGGTTGTTTAATGGGTGGTTTCGGTTCTGCTGTGGCTGAGGCTTTACTTGATGCTGATATTGTTGTCCCTGTGAAGCGAATTGGTGTCCCTGATATTTTGGTAGATCATGCCACACCTGAGCAATCTTTTACCGAGTTAGGTTTAAGTAGTTCTCAAATTGCGGAAACTGTTTTACAAGCTTTTTTTAAGAAGGAATTAGCTGGTGTGAAATAGTTTTTATTGTCAGAATCAGGATTTTCAGGATTTAAGGATTTATGGCTAACGCCACGCTACGCGAACAGGATTTAATTATTTGGCGTTGCATAATAATGGCAGTATTAATTATGTTTCGCGCAAAGGCACAAAGGAGCAAAGGCGCAAAGTTTGAGGTTTTTAATTTTCTAATTTTATACTTCAATGCAGCAATGCTAATTGTTTCTTATGTATTTCTTGATTCTGTTTCTCTTTTATCTTGAGTATCCTGATTCTGATGTTGATTGGTTATACCAAATTAAGATGAAGCTGCATAGAATAAGATTTTAAGAATTATTGACCGCAGATAAACGCAGATAAACGCAGATAAATACGGATGATGATTTTTTTGTGCAGTCTCATATAAAGTTGGTATTAAATATATTGGTAATTTTTCATAATTATGACGCTATTAAACAATCGTTATCAGGTTATTCAGGTTTTAGGTGCTGGGGGGTTTGGTGAAACTTTTCTCGCTGAAGATACTTATATGCCTTCCCGTCGTCGTTGTGTGATTAAACAACTTAAACCTATTAGTAATGACCCCCAAACCTATGAACTAATTCAACAACGGTTTGAGAGGGAAGCGGCAACGTTGGAGTATTTGGGGGAAGCTAATGACCAAATTCCTAAGCTTTTTGCTTATTTTTCGGAAAATGGACTATTTTATCTGGTGCAAGAATGGGTTCATGGTCAAACTTTGACTAATGTAATTCAATCTCAAGGACAATTACAGGAAAATACTGTTAGGGAAATTCTTTTCAGTTTGCTGTCTGTGTTGGATTATGTCCACAGTAAGGGGATTATTCATCGAGATATTAAACCAGATAATATTATTTTGCGGGAAATAGATAATAAACCAGTTTTAATTGATTTTGGTGCGGTTAAGGAAACTATTCGGACTACTATTAATGCTGCTGGACATCCTACTCAGTCTCTAGTGATTGGGACTCCTGGTTTTATGCCTAGTGAACAAGCTATTGGTCGTCCGGTTTATGCTACTGATATTTATAGTTTGGGTTTAACGGCTATTTATTTACTTACGGGTAAATATCCTCAAGAATTAGAAACTCATCCTCACACGGGACAGGTTATTTGGCAACAATTCGCTGGGGGGATTTCTCCTCAATTAGCTATGCTACTAACTCAAGCGATTGAACCACGTCCAGGCGATCGCTTTACTACTGCTAATAAAATGCTATATGCTTTAAAATCTGAGACTTCTATTCCCCCACAGGTTAATCATATTCCTCCCACAGCAGCAACAATTCGCCTCACTCCTGCTGCACCAATTCAATCTATATATTCACCTTCTCAAAATCCTGTAATTAAAACCTCCAATAATAATCAAATTTGGCAAAAACCAGCGGTGATTATTGGTAGCGTTATGGGGGGAATTTTAATTGGTGCAGTAGCTATTTCTAGCATAAACCGACAACAAATTGCAAATTCCATTGCTACTAATTCTAACATCACGGAAACACCAACTCCAATAATTACAAATACTCCTATTTTTAAAGCAACTTTATCTCCCACTCCTTCAATATTATCTGAACCCACAGAGACAATTCCTGAAAATACTCCGATTCCTTCAATAGAATCAACTCCACAACCAGAAATAAAAAATGAACAGGAACAAATATCTATAGTTCCTAACACAGAACCGGCTTTAACTATAAAAGAAACACTCAAGAAAAAAGGAAAGGGAAAACGTGATCAAGTAGTTACTAATATTATTAGGGAAACTGTACCAGCATTTCCTACAGGTACATCAAGAAGTATTGTAGAAGCAACGCTAGGCAAACCCAAGAAAGATTTAAGGGGATTATGGGGTAATACTCGTGCTGTTACTTATAAAGTTGTCCCTAATAAAATTGATTTAGGCTACTTATTCGACAAGACAACTGGAACGCTAAAACAAACGGAGGCAGCTTTTGCATCATCAGTAGAACCTGAAGTTATGCAGACAACTTTAAATGGTTTATTGCATGGAGAAGCTACAGCAGAAATTAAACAAGGACTGGAACAAATTCAACAGCGACAAACAGATAATTTTACCTTTAGTAAGGGTGCGGTAAAAGGTCAAATAGTTCGACAAAGCTGTGATTTTATCTATATCAGTATTTGGGATGCTGATTTACATGATTTTACTAATCCAGCAGATGCAAAACAGTGTTAATGGTGAAACAATGTCAGGATTTAGCCATAAATTATACTCAATACGGCAATAATTGACTACTGCTAAGAATAAATATATAGTTGATGTAAATAAAAAGATTGTGCTATGGAAATACACGATGCAATTTAGTCAAAACGAGATAATGTAGAAACACAGTCATAGTTAATATGACATTTCCACAAAAAGAATGATAAAATAGTTTGTAAATAAAATCTTTCTGCCTATTCTCAATTCAATTTACAGAGAATATAAATAATTATGCTATCAGTTGAAGAATTAATTCAGGAAGCCTTGTCTTTACCTAGTTCTACTAGAGTATTTTTAGTAGAAAAACTAATTGAAAGTCTAGAATCTGATATTGATGAAAATATCCAAAAGAGTTGGAATACAGAAGCTAAAAAACGCCGGGATAAAATTCGTAATCATACAGTTGAGCCAATTTCTGGAGAAATAGCTTTAGCTCAAATCAGACGAATTTTAGAAAAATGAAAAATGAAATATAACTTCCATCCGGCTGCATTAACAGAATACTCAGAAGCAGTCCAATTTTATGCAGAAAATGAAATTGAAATAGCACAAAATTTTATCACCGCTGTTGAAGATGCTGTTTTCCGAATTATTGAATCACCTAAACGTCATCCAGTTACCGATGAAGATATTCGTCGGTGTTTAGTGCGTAAATTTCCTTATGCAATACTCTATACCATAGAAGATGAATATATTTTAATTGTAGCAGTTATGCACTGTAGTCGAAACCCAAAATATTGGCAGGAGCGCATTAAATAGCAACTATCAGATCACGATTGTACAGCAAAGAGGAAAAACTTTATACTCAAAACCTTTTATGCTACTTTAAATCATTAATTGGATACTTCTATCAATACCTTGGTCAAATTACGAGGGTTCAACGGTTGTAGAAGCATTGTGAATACGACCAAGAGAGGTAAGCTTGGCAAAAATCTGGGCTAATAAAATGAACACCGTTGCCAACGGTATGACTGTCTGAAAAAATCTGATTACCGTCCGATAACTACCACCACTAAGCGTCCAACGTGATATTCCCAATATTCTTACTCGTCCGCTCATTGCTAACATGGCCATGATGATCTGGCTCAACTGCCGCATAGTCGTCACTTTTATTTCTGGTAGCAGGCATTGCAGGAGTTTTAGGATATCAAACATGGGCTGTATCTACTACATCAGCCCTCTCTCTTCATCCTCTTTTTTTGGCTACAGTATTGATCTACAATCGCATTACTCAAAAAGGAACAAGTTTAAAACCTCTCCCCGTTGCGGGGAGAGGTTGGGAGAGGGGTTTTATCTTTGGTTAGAACTATGAACCGTTTGCAGTATATTAAGTAGTTTGTTCTGTTGGTGTTTCTACCTTTTGCCCAATTTTCGGTTCTGTTCCGGCAATTAATCGCTCGATATTGGTGCGGTGACGGATGATTACATATAAACCACCAGCAATACCAAGGAGAATGTAGGCTAAAGGTTGCTGGAAAATTACCATTAAAATAGAAACAGCTACAGCCCCAGAAATAGAACTTAAAGACACAATTCTAGAAATAGCAATTACTACGGTAAAAATACCAATTGTTGATAATCCTACTGGCCAACTGATAGCTAACAAAATCCCCACACCAGTAGCCACAGATTTACCACCAGTAAAGCCGAGAAAGATAGATTTGCTATGTCCTAAAAGAGCAAATAACCCAGATAAAGTTACTAAATAAGGTTGCCAAACTTCAATATTTACAGTTTGTGGAATTAAATTTTGACTAGGAGCAATATTAAATAAAGCATAAACTAGATTTATTGCCAATACTCCCTTGAAAGCATCAGTTAATAACACAAATGCCCCTGGAACTTTGCCTAAAGTTCTCAAAACATTAGTTGCACCTGTTGAACCAGAACCAACTTCTCGAATATCAATTCCTTTTAATAGCTTACCGGCAATATATCCAGTAGGAAAAGAACCAAAGAGGTAAGCTATTAAAACCACTACTCCACACAAACTAAACCAAAGAAGCATAAATTTGTTAGTTGTCAGTAAATTATTGTGCCAATGACCAATGACTATTAAAAATCATCATCAAAATCCCGCTCTTTCATAGTTTTTGGGTCAGGTGCAAAAGCCAACCAGAGAGGAAATTGCAGTAAAGCCAAACTGATTTGTTCTTCAGAATCATCAATAATAATTAAAGGCATTTGATTGGCTTTAACTAATCTCTCAGCTTTCTGTGCTAAAGCTGTCGGTGCTTCAAATAATACTACGCCTCTATCTGGTCCAAAATCAGGACGACCGATACCTAGACAATCTTGTAAACCCCGTCTCCATTCACCTAAACGTTCCGGTGTATTTGCTAAAATCAGAGTCCGCACACGGTCGCCATATAATTGATGTAAGATCGAAATTGCCGAGGAAGCAATTAAAATATTTTGTAGGCGACTACCCATAGTCCGCAAAGCCCCCCGTCCACCTAAGGTAAATAACCAATTAGAGATTTTTTCGGCGTGAATTGGTTCAAAAGTCCGGCGTAACTGCCAAGGTGGACCATAATAGTCTGGTTG
>JANMGZ010000560.1:0-10907 GCA_031374905.1 Dolichospermum sp. OTE_70_metabat_362_sub | reverse complement strand
GCTTTGGGGCTGGTTAGCTGGCGAGCGCCCATCAAAAAGATATGACCGGCTCTACTCCCAGACCGCAGGAATCGGACTCACGGATTCAGTTAAGTTTCATGCCCAAAGAATTTGTAGTTTACAACTAGAAGAACAATTAATCGAGGATGAATTAGATACACTGCTTACTGATAAAAAGTTTAGTGCTTACCGTGAAGTATTCAAAAAATTCAATTTTGGCGATCGCTTGCAATCTGTAATTTTGTCCCAAATTTATCCGTTAGAAAACTATTTGAGTGATGACGGTAAACCAATTATCAAAATTAGAAAGGGGCGCAAATCTGGACAGCCTACCAAGCGCCACCTATCACTAAGGAAATTTCAGAAGGCTTTGGGTGTCGCGCCATCTCAAGAATCAAGTGGTGATATTGCAAAATCTAAAGTTTCTGGAGGTTCAGCACTTTGTCGTCGGGCGTTGTGGCAGTGGGTATTTAGTGCGGTTGAACCTGTTAAGTGCCGCACTAATCCCATGTTGGTTAATTTGGGTGTGTTCCTCGATGATGAGAAAACAGCGGGTAAACCAGTTAAATTGGTGAGGATGCGAGCAGCCGTTAAAGCGGTTAAGCTGTTATTTAAAGAGCTAATTTTATCTAGAAAAGTTCTAGACTGAATAAATAACTGCATAACTCATCATTTGTTCAATTATTAATTAATATTCATCAATACACCATGACGAGCGAACTGGAGCGGTACTATAGAATCTTAGAATTAGAGCTAGGGGCCACACTTGAAGAGATTAACCAGGCTTATAAAGATTTAGTGTTTGTTTGGCATCCAGACCGCCTCCCCAAAGACAACCTGCGCTTACAACAGAAAGCACAGGAAAAGCTGAAATCATTTAATGAAGCTCGTGATAAATTACGTTCTTCACGCGATAAACAGCCCGCTCCCTCTTATTCGCCACCATCTCCAGCAGATAAACCATCATCTACCTATTATTACTCACCACAACCAAATTCAGATTTAAGTGGTAAAGATTTTAGCCGCGCTAATTTAAGTAATCGGGATTTATCAGGCAGAAATTTGAGTTATGCGAATTTAAGCGGCTCTAATCTTAGTGATACTTTTATGCACAAAGTGATCCTTAGAGGTGCGGATTTGTCAGAAGCCAATTTATTTAGAGCCAACTTACTTTTAGCAGATTTAAGAGATGCCAATTTACGCTTGGCAAATTTGATTGGTGCAGATCTTAGTGGCGCTGATTTGCGAGGTGCTGACTTGACAGGAGCAAGAGTTCGTTCAGGCGATCGCCTGCTGGTAAAATTAATTGGTGCTAAATTGGCTGGAGCCATCATGCCTGATGGTATAATTCATACATAAAAACAATTCCGGGGACTAAGAAGCAAGTGAACATTACTTATAATATAAAAAACTTAGTAATATTGCTTGCTAACTAGATTACTAATGATTAGCATAGTAGTTAGTAACCACTAAAATTAATAATAAACTGCATCTACTTTGAAACCCATAGTTTTTTTTGATCGGGTTTTATTGTTAAATCCTATACTCTTCCCTATTCCCTTTTGAAAAACTCTAGTTCTCAAATTGGACGAAGTTTATAGCCATACTCCATAATCTGTGAGATAATCTACCTCCTACTGTTTAATTTTATGTAGCAGAAGTTAAGAAGCAAGAAACAGGAGTAAAACCTTATTACAAGCTGGATTTTATGAATACCTATGGTACGTTAAGCCGAACAATTGATTTTTTAACTGTTATATATTAACAAAATTTAATAATGAATGTGGCTTCTTCGTAACGTTATATATCTGAATAGGCAGAAAATTTAAAGTTAGACTTATAGTTATTAGTCAAAAACTTCCCAATTCCTGTACTATTGATGATTGATGGATAATTGTTAAAAATAATTTATTTTAGTTCTATTTAATGATCATGAACATTGCAATTATTGGCTGTGGTTATGTGGGTTATGCAGTTAGCAAATATTGGCAGTTAAACAGTAATTTTATGCTGACTGCAACTACCACTAACCCAGAACGTATCCCTACTTTAGAAACAGTAGCACAAAGGGTTATAGTCACTTCAGGTAATGATATAGACCGTTTAAAAGCCGGATTAAAAAATCAAGAAGTCATCTTGTTGAGTGTAGGGGCAAAAAATGCCGATTCTTATGAAGAAACTTATGTAGATACTGCTAAAACTTTAGTTTCTCTATTACCCCAATTTCCTCATATTCGCCAAGTTATATATACAAGTAGTTATTCAATTTATGGAGATAGAAACGGTGTATGGGTAGATGAAGAAAGCCCTCCTGCACCAGCTAATCGGAATTCTCAACTACTACGAAAAACAGAGGATATATTATTATCAGCAACTAATGATAATACCCGTGTTTGTATTTTACGTTTAGGAGGTATTTATGGACCAGGTAGAGAATTAGTAAAAATATTTGGCAGAGTCGCAGGAACAAGCCGTCCCGGTAATGGAGAAGATATAACCAATTGGATTCACCTTGATGATATTGTGGGTACGATAGAATTTGCTCGTGAGCATCGCTTACAAGGTATTTATAATCTTGTCGATGATAGTCATCTGACAAATAAAGAATTACTTGATAATGTGATGACAAAAAATAATTTACCTAATGTTATTTGGGATGCAGATAATAAAAATACTCGCCCATATAATGCCTGGGTATCCAATCAAAAGCTTAAAGATGCGGGATATCAATTCATCCATCCTCGAATAATTTTTTAGTTATTATTCAAAATTGCCATCATGTCATCATCTAACATCAGCAACACAACAGCATCTGCAACCCAGTATTATACTTGGCAAAACTATCGCTGTGCTTACGAAACTCATCAACCTCTCAATTCTCCAGCCACAGGTATTCCTTTACTTTTAATTCATCCTATCGGCGTAGGATTATCACGGCAATTTTGGCAACGTTTTTGCCGAGAATGGTATGATAAAAATCACCAAAATCCTATTTATAATCCCGATTTATTAGGATGTGGTGAAAGTGATATGCCAGCTTTAGCCCATACACCAATTAACTGGGCAAAACAGTTACAATATTTTTTACAAACCGTAGTTAAACAACCTGTCATTATCGTAGTGCAAGGAGCTTTATTACCAGTTGCTATTGAATTGGTAAAACTAGAAAAAGACTTAATTGCAGGATTAGTATTATCTGATCCTACATCTTGGCCTGTTATTACTAAAAATGCCCCTAAATTGCAACAAAATCTACTTTGGAGTATTTTTACATCTCCCATAGGTAATGCTTTTTTCCGCTATGCCCGTACCCGCAAATTTTTGTATTCTTTCTCTGTTGAAAAATTATTTGCTGTGAGTGAAAATGTTGATGATGAATGGCTAAATACTCTGATAGCAGATGCTAAAAACATGAAAGGGCGTTATGCGGTATTTGCTTTTTTAGCGAGATTTTGGCAAAGAGATTATAGTCGTGATATTGCCTCAATTCCTCATCCTACATTATTAGTTGTCGGACAACAAGCTCGCGGCATTAGTAAAGAAAGTAAACCAGAAATTCCTGATGAACGATTAGCATCTTATCTAAATTGTTTACCTGAAAGTCAGGGAATAAAAATTATTGGTAAAAATGTTATGCCCTATGAATATACTCAGACATTTGTTGAGGCAGTATCACCATTTATAGCTGATATTTCAAATCATTAAGATCATATTTTTAATTACTATTGCTATTGAAAATATAGCGGTATGCAATTGAGTGAAATACAATCAGCAAATCGTAAAGCCTGTAGGGGCGCAGGCCCTGCGCCCTCCATTGTATTGCATCAAGCGCGATAACCGCCATATCATTATTTATGTACAGTAGGAGTTAAAGTAATTAAATCATCAATATTCCGTTTCATCGTGGTGCAAATTGCGTCTAAAGGCAAGTCATTTTCATCATAACCGAAGGGATTTTCTATTTCTAAACCAATGGCTTCAATACCCAATAAAGTAAAGCTAACTAAAGCAGAAATTAACCCAGTCCACCAACCAAGACTCTGGACTATCTGAAATGGCAAAAGGAAGCAATATAATAATAATAATTGTTTCAAGTGAATAGCATAAGCTAGAGGCATTGGTGTTCTTAAAATTCTTTCACAAGAACCTAAATTATCTACCAACATATTCAATAATTCCTGCATAGAGGTCAATTGATAGATATTGATACAATTACGATGATATTGCTGTTGTAAATAATCGCTAATCCAGAAAGCCACTTCTAACGGAGGATTGTTCATAAGCTTGAGAGTTATATATTTAGAGTTTGGCATCAATGCTTGTAAATCACTATTAATATCTTCACCTCGTAAATGTAGTTTTGTAGCTACTCCAAAAGCCACAAGTAAGTTCAAGGCATCAATTTTATTATTTTTATCTTCTAGTTCTTTTTCATCAATAGATACCCAAATTTGGCGAGCCAAATTACGGATAGTATTTACTATTGCACCCCAGGATTTTCTTCCTTCCCAAAACCGCTCATAAGCTGTATTAGTCCGAAATACTAATAATAATCCTAAAACAATACTAGGAATAACAGTACCTAAAATTGGTTGAGAAACAGGGATTTTAAAATGATAAAGTATAGAAATTAAAATCCCAAAAGTCCCAAACAAAAGCACCAGTTTATAAATTCTACCAAAGACTGAACCTTTTATTTGTAAAGCAGTTTGAAACCATTGCAGTTTTTTTTGAGTCATAAAATCCTCTCATATATTCCAGTATGAGATAAAATATACAGGAGATTAACGCATCTGCCAATAATTAAATTAAAAATCTCTAATTAAGACCTAAATTTTCCATAAGTTTAGTTAGAGAAATACCGTGTATTTTTGCCAATTCTGCCATATATTCTATCCGTTGTGCTTGTAGTTTATCTATCTGCTCTCCCAGAGATAATAAGGCATGATATTCTTCTTTTGTTAAGATTTCTACTTCTTTTTTATCTATTAATTTTTCAGAACTATTATTATCTATAATAATATTTTGATGTGGTTGCAAAAATAATTGTGCTTCATTTTTGAGTAACCAGGCTGCTTTTTTATGAGTATGCAAAATTACAATTTGAGAAAGAAACTGCTCTAAATTTAGTTGGGTTAATTGTTCAACAGCCTCAAGGAGTTGTTCTGAAGATAATTGTACTTCAACGTTTATACTTGGCATTTTTTTAACTCACCAGTAAGATTGCCCATATTTTATCAAGTTTTTGGTATTTTCAGCAATATAAAGACAAGCGCAATGGGTACTTTTATTGTCACTACAGGAATATAAAATTGATGAAAATTCAATCACACTGGACTAAAAAAATCAAATATTAAGTAAAGTCTTTTTTTGTAAATTTTTATTACATTTGGGATACAGGCTTATCCCGAAACTCAAGATGTTTTTGTTTCCATTTAACCCTTTTGAAGGTGGGTTTCACTGTTTTCTGTTACTGCTGAAGAATCTCATCTCATTTATCTCTAATATTTAAGAAAAGCACTATCATTGAATAGTTCCCTTTTTTTCTGACTGAATTTAGTGATTGAGTTAATTTAAGTTAGTTTTTTGAAGTTGCAAACAAGTTTTATTGAGATATTGATGCAAAACTTGTTCAATATCTTGTCATAATAAATTAGGAGTTATGAGGAGGAAGGGAAATTGGAAGAACTCAGGGCAGTATTGGAACTAGCCACCGAAGAGGAATTACAGGACTTGACAGCTATTCTGTTTAGTCGCAAATTTAACCCGTTAGATTATGTTCATACACCTGAACCCATTGCAGTACAAAGCCAAAATCGTCAAGCTTGGTTAGATACAATAGAAGGCCGCTTTCGTTTTTTAGCGGCTGACGGGATAACGGTATTACGAGGACAGACGGATCAAGTAACTTACCAACAAACGTTAATTCAAGTATGTAAATATTTGAAAATTCCTTATTATCAAGACTTAACAACAATTGATTTAGAAGCAGAAGTATTTTTGCATCTGCTAGGAAAAGTTTGGAAAAAGCTACCAAAACCAGAAAAACAACAACTAACTATTAGTGTCCAAAGTCAATTATCACAATCAAAACTTAAACAACCATTACCATTGTCATTGCAACGTGATCCTTTAGGATTAATATTTAAAGGTGGTAGTGCTTTGGCTGTAACTTCTGTAATCCAACCTTTTGTTCTCCAACAAATCGCTCGTCAATTTGCTATCCATTTTGCTACTTATCAAATCACTAAAGAAGTAGCAATTACAGGCACAGGATTAGCAACCAAACAGTTTCAAAACTATGTAGCTTTACAAATGTCCCGTCAAGGTATGACCATAAGTGCAGCCCGTTATGGTGCTGTTCGTAGTGCGTTTGCTTTTGTCGGTCCAGTGATGTGGGCTTGGTTTTTTGCAGATTTGGGTTGGAGAGCGATCGCCACAAACTATGGCAGAATTATTCCTACTATCTTCACCCTCGCGCAAATTCGTCTTACCCGTACAGAATGTTGGGAAATAGCTTAAATAAAACTTTTTATCATCCAAATTCTCGCTTACAAACCCCTTGGAATTGGCTACAATTTGGACTATTATCTTTCCCTCTTAGTCCATTTTTAGGCGGTATTTCTATCGTTGTGGCATCATTTTTAACCTGGCGCAAACATTACCAGATTATTAGCAAACAGCCAATTCACAAGGGATTTGCTATTTTGAGTATATTACTACTCATTACCACCGGATTCGCCGCTCACAAACTAGAAGCTTTTTTAGGTTTATTCAACTTACTACCATTCTTTTTCTTTTTTACCGGACTCACTCCTCTGATTCAAACACCTGCTCAATTACGACAAATTTCTTGGATAATGGTGTTTGGTTCTGTCCCTATCCTCATAATAGGTTTTGGACAATTATTTCTCGGTTGGAATTTCCAATTTCAAGTTTTATGGATTGTCTTTGATTGGACAGTTGCACCAGAGAAATCATTATCAGGACGCATGGCTGCAAACTTCATGCACCCTAATATATTGGCTGCTTATTTAGTAACTATTTTTATTTTAGGTTTAGGTTTATGGTTAGAAAACTATCACAAACTCAAGCAAAAAAATCGTTTAATTATCTTGCTCACAATTACAGTATTTGCTAATTTTATCGCTTTAATTTTCACTAACTCTCGTAATGGTTGGGGAATCACTATCTTTGCCTGTTTAGCTTATGCTTTATATCAGGGTTGGCGATTAATTGTTGCTGTTGTTGTTAGTATTACCAGTTGCTTTTTTTTAGCAGCTTTTGCACCTTTACCTATTGCCCAATTTTTCCGCCACTTCGTTCCCTACGGAATTTGGGCGCGGTTAAATGATGATATGTTTCCTGATAGACCAGTAGGATTAATGCGAAAAACTCAATGGGAATTTGCCTGGAATTTAACTCAACAACATCCTTTGACTGGTTCAGGTTTACGCAGTTTTGGTGGACTTTACAAAACCCAAATGCAAATTGATGTCAATCACCCCCATAACCTATTTTTAATGCTGTCTGCGGAAACAGGTTTAATTACTACCTTACTATTTTGTGGTTTACTTACTTGGATATTAATTGCCGCTAGTCAAATTCTTAGGAAATCTTCATCTATAGAACCAGAAAATCGCCTAATATTTTTTAGTTATCTTGTCACTTTTATCGGGTGGATATTATTTAATACTGTTGATATCACTACTTTTGATATCCGTTTAAATACTCTGTCTTGGGTTTTTGTAGCTGCATTATCTGGAGTTATGTATAAATATCACCGGAGTTCGGAGTTTCTCCTTCGGAGACGCTACGCGAACGGAGTTTCTCCTTCGGAGACGCTACGCGAACGGGATTCGGAGTTATGATTTTTAAGAGCGAGAGAATAAGGGTTTGAGACTCCTAACTTGGGGCGATTTTTCCACAAATTATCTTATGTCGAACTTAGGTAAATATCAATCAAGTTATATATCCTAAAATAGGTAACACTAAAATTAAACCTTGTAGGGGCAATTCATGAATTGCCCCAAATTATTAAGAAAGGCGATTTTTCTCACCTTTCTTCAATGCTTGCCATCTTTGTTGTAATTGCTGCCAATGAGGAGTATTTCCACCATAACGCCAACTCACATAAGCATGACAGATTTCATCTATCAACTCAGCTATTTCTGGAGAATGGTGTTGATAGGAAACTTGGGCATATTCTAGAGGTGTTTGACTAGGATGCTTACCTAAGCCCTTGTTAGCCGTCCATTGCAACATTTGTTGGTAAAGTCTTTCCATAGGCGGTAATTTCTTTAACCAACGAAGGTTAAGCCACTTACGCCATTGTCCCCAACCCAGCCAAGCGAAGAAAGCGGCAATTGTGCCGACGATTAAACCTGTTAATACTCCTAACCAACCTTTAGTAAATAAAGCCAAAAACCAAGCTATCCCCCGGAATAACCAGCTAAAGATTGTCCCAAACACAGTATTTAAAATAGCTGTAATTGGTGAAGGTAGCCAACCAGCTACCCAATTCCAAAATTGACGCAGGACAGTAAAAGTTTGATCTTCTTCGATAGAAGGGGGAATCAAAGGATGTCCCGGAATTGGATCAAAGGTAAACCAACCATACTTGGGAAAATAAACTTCCGCCATCGCATAGGCATCTGTGTTGCGGACAACATACATTCCTGTAAACGGATTAAACTCCCCTGGGGCAAATCCCGCTACTAACCGCGCTGGAATGCCAATAGAACGTAGCATCACTGTTAATACAGTGGAAAAATGATCGGGATAACCACCTTTATTTTTGAATAAAAAGGTTTCTACCAAGTCATCCTTTTCACCCAAATAAGGCAAATTTAAAGGATTTGTGGGGAGAGTGTAATTTTGTTTGACATACTGAGCTAAGTAAAGAGCTTTTTCATAAGTTGAATCTAGGCTTTTAGTCCCTGGAGAACGGGAAACCCGCTGTTGATCGTAACTAGCCAATATTTCTTCAGTTCGTTTGCGGACTTTATCAGCAATTTCTGGAGGGATTTGCAGATAATACTGTTTAATATTTGATGGATATTTAGTGGATGCTTTACCCAATAAAGAGCGATCGCGGTAAGGAACATCTGAAACTACAGTATATGTTAGCCCTTCGGATAACTGCACTGGCGCCCGTAAACCACCTTCCTGATCAACTGCTATTGCTGGTGTGGGAAAATACAAGCCTTTGGGATAGGACATCGCCGGAATCAAATTAGGCAACTCTGATACCAAATTATAAGTTTGGACTACCTCTTTTGTGAAAGTAGTGAAGGGTGGAGAATCAATAGAAATGCGGGAAGTCCAAGGAGATTGTCTAAGAGTAGTAACTTGATCATTACGGGAAATCTTCCAACCTTTACCTGTATAACTGTCAAAAGCCAGAACTCGCCAAAAACCTTCTGCTTGCGATCGCACACGCATCACCACCTTGGGTTTCATTTCCCCCCGCAGGTTTTGGTTCATCTCGCTATTGAAACCGTAATAAAAATTATTGTCTATCGTTCCTGGTTCACCACCTTTGCCTGATCCACCACCACTATCATTACCTTGACCATCACCCCTACCCTTACCTTCACGCACATAACCAGGGTTAATAATACTCCGCCCTGTAAAGTTCTCAGGTATTTTCAGTGGCGCACTCACAGGAAAAGACCTCAGTTGATAACCAGGAACTCTGGGTAAAATTGCAAAAATCCCCAGTCCCAAAGCCACAATCAACAAAAAATTTAAAATTAGAAACTTGAAATTAAAATTATTCTTTTGCAGAGATTTTTCTGGATTAAATTGCTGGAAACCTAAACGGGAACGGTAATCCAGCACTAAAGTGGGGAGAGCGATCGCTAAAAATAATAGCAAAACAGGCGCAAATGCCATAGTTTGGCTCAATGTCGCCGCCACACCCACCAAGATCAACCCAATCACAATCGAATATCCCAAATCTTTGCGCCGAGGCGTATCAAAGCTGTGTAGCACTTGCAATTGAATCAATAACTCCGCCAAACTTAGCCGGGTATCATTCCAATTGCCAATAAACCGCCCAAAAAAAGCCCCCAAAGCCAATAACATTCCAATCGCAATACAAAACTGGATAGGAATATTAGAACTACGACGACGGTAATAACTCCACCATGTTCCTACGGCAGTCAGTGGTACAGTCCACAAACTAAATTGAGTTTCACTAGCAATATCTGTGGACACAATCCCCAAAATTACCAGTACCATTACTAGCACTCGCAAAGGAATTGAATCTTCCACTTCTTTGACTGACGATTTTCTTCTAATTTGTTGCCACTGATTACCCGCCGGTAAACGCCCAAACCGATTCATCCTGGATAAATTAAACATTTTCAACTAACCAAAGCTATGATGTAGACGCTGCGGACACAATGCTAGGTATGAAAACTATCACCTTGTCTTCAACTTCTCCTTATCCTAACTTTATACCCCCTAGGAGTACAAGTATCCTGCTCATAGCTAGGGTTCTAGATACACCCCTAATAAATCTTTAATCAATATTGTTGAATGCAAAGAGAATTAAGTTTTAAACCCAGAAAATTAATCAAGATTATGATCAGAGATAGTAATTTTGAATTAAATTTTTACCTGAATAGCCAACAACAAAGGCTGTTGATCTAATTCGGGAAACTCAATTGCCAAGGTATAAGTTGGCTGATTTCTCTCAACTTGCAACTCTATAATTGGTATTTCTGAAGTTTCAGATTACACTATTTCTTGATTATTATTACCCTGAAGTTGTTAATTGCATGGCTTAGGTAATTCACCCTGAACCGTTAACTTCGTAAATTTACCTAAAGTCCATAATTCTACTCGAATACTCAAAGTCCCTACAGAAGTCAGCCATTGTCTTTCTAGCAGCGGCGCAG
>JANMGZ010000210.1:0-4709 GCA_031374905.1 Dolichospermum sp. OTE_70_metabat_362_sub | reverse complement strand
CCTACCAGCAGCACTACGCCAAATACGGCTAAAATACCCAAAAATGGACTTTCCACGATTCCTCTATAGTCCGTTGCGTCCCCAAACTACCATAGAAATAGACCAAGTAAACACAACTAACAGCGATACCCAACCCAGTGTCAAAATCATAGTTCTACTTTTCAAGTAATTACAAAAGGTCTCTAATATTTATCATACTGGGGAAACGCGGTTGATTCATTAACTATATTGATAGGAGGTTTGGCAATATCATGGAACTCATGGCAGAACGGTTAGAATCCCTGAAAGCGGGAGTAATTGGCAGCATATCTTTAGGTTTTGCTTTCCTTAGCACCAGCTTTATTAATGTTTTATGGCTCGACAAGTATTTTCACTTAGTTATTTATGATAAAATTGACATAGTAAATTTACAGATATTATTAAATGGTGTCATAGCTGGTTTTTCTGGGTTTCTATTTGGTGTCACTTATCGGTACATTATCCGTGTAGATGCAAATCCTCACCTCAAAACTGGTGGAGTTTGGGCTTTTGGTTTGGTGCGGGGATTAACTCAAATAGAAGTTGGTTGGCAGATGAATAATCCGATTTTGCCTTTTCTAATCTTAGCAGGTGAAAGTATATTGTGGTTTGCTCTAGCTGCTTTTGTTCTCGATACTGCTATTTTCCGAAAATGGCTTAAACCTTTTTCATGAATTTGTAAATAACATAAAAATCATATTCCCTACTTCTCAAAGAAGTCGGGAATATAATAAATTTACCAATTATCTATGAATCACTACTTTTTGATCATTGATCTTGAAGCTACTTGTTGTCATAAAAAAAGTATTCCCCGTCATCAAATGGAAATTATTGAAATTGGTGCGGTAATGCTAAATCGTAAAACTTGGGAATTTGATGCTGAGTTTCAACAATTTGTTAAACCTGTACGAAATCCCCAACTTACAACTTTCTGCACAGAATTGACGAGTATTTCTCAACCACAAGTTGACGCAGCACCACATTTTGCCGAAGCGATGTCAAAATTAACAGATTGGATGAATTTATTTCCTGATCATATATTTTGTTCTTGGGGTAATTACGATAAATCGCAATTTTTACAAGATTGCAAATTTCATCATGTTTCTTATCCGTTTGGTGCAGAACACAGAAATATTAAAACGGAATTTTCAGAATATTTAGGTGTTTCTCGCAAATTCGGTATGGCACAAGCCCTGCAACATTTAGGTATGGAATTACAAGGTATACACCATAGAGGCATTGATGATGCTAGGAACATAGCAGCGATTTACCGTTATATACAAACCACTCTAAAAAGTGATTGATACAGGATTTACAATTGAATTTATGATAAAAATCAGCCATATAAAGTCTGGACGAAACCTTATCATATTTAGGGTTTGCTGAAAAAGTTGTCTGTGAGGGGAGGGAACAGGGAACAGGGAACAGGGAACAGGGAACAGGGAACAGTTTCAGCTATCTGGATATCCTCAATTTCCCATATCCGACAAGGAAAAATGCAACTGTTTTGAGACTCCATTTGCCAAAACCTTGCACTTTTTTGTTCAGAAAATCCGTAAAACCCTTATGAATAAACGGTTTTAGCTTTATTCAGCAAGCCCTATTTAGATATTATCCAATTCAAAATATGTTTTGTTGGTCACGGGTATGAGTATGTCGGGTTTATTTAATCAGAAGAAAAAACCTAATGTTAATAGTTAACCGCAGATAAACGCGGATGAATTAAGGGATTTATTTCACTTGTGTGACTCGCCAGCTTAGTTTTAGGTTAACCCAAAAGTTCCAAATTGTGGCAACTGCGATCGCTATTAATTTAGCTATATACTGATTTATACCCAAGTTATTGAACAGGAAATTGACTACTAATGTTTGGATGATTATCCCTGCTAAACAGACCATATTGAATTTCAAGAATCTTTGGAAACGCCGGCGCTTTCCTGTTTGTTTTCGGGAAATATCCCCAAATGTCCACAAATCATTCCAGATAAAATTATTGAGAATGGCTACTTCGGCTGACAAAATTGTACTGCGAGTTAAACCCAAATTAATTACGGTAAGCATAACGTGAAATATGGTTAAATCCACAAATACGCCACTAAATCCCACCGCACCAAAACGCAGGAATCGCTGCACAGGAAAGTTAACTTTTCTAGTAATTTTTCCTATTCTCCCAGTAGATATCCGTAACCGAATTAAGTGTTGAATATAGTCTATATATTGCTTCCATGTTACTTTGCTTTCTCCTTCTGTACGTTCGCGGAATACATAACCTGCTTCAGCAATTTCCCCTACCTGTCCCCGACCAATGACTTCTAAAAGAATTTTATACCCTATGGGGTTAAGTATGGTATTAGCGATCGCACTTCGTCGTACCATAAAATAACCACTCATTGGGTCGCTAACTCTACCCAAAACCTCCGGTAAAATCACCAATCCCAATACTTGCGCCCCACGTGATAAAAAGCGTCTAATCACAGTCCAGCTACTCACACCACCACCATCTACATGACGACTAGCTAAAGCTAAATCAGCCCCCTCTTCTATTTTCTGTAACAGTTGTGTTAATACTTCTGGAGGATGCTGTAAATCGCCATCAATCACGCCCAAGACACGCCCTGTAGCAACCTGCCAGCCACGAATTACCGCTGAAGATAGTCCCCGTTCTTCTTGACGACGCATAACCCGTAATTGGGGATAGTCGGGAATGAGAGATTGTGCTAGTTCCCAAGTTCTGTCAGGGCTATCATCATCTACTATAATAAGTTCATAATTACCAGGAATAGCTTTATCCAATAATCCACTTAATATATTGACCACATTTTCGATATTGTCACGTTCTTTATAAGTAGGAATTACTAAAGATAAGAGAATGGGATTGTTTTCGGCTATTTCTTTGGGTGTAAATTCAGAAATCCTTAATGCACCAATAGGAACTGCTAATAGGGGATTGGATGAGTTTGTATTCATAAAATCAACAGTAAATTTTAAATTGCTAAATCGCCTATATAAAGGTTAACTATCCATAGAGTACAATAATGTTGGTATCATAAAAAAAAATTGATAAATATTTATCAGAAAAATAATATTTAAAAGTTATAAATTTCAATTTATTATGAAACTTAAATAAGTCGTTTATATTTAATGACCTGTGACTACGATAAATTTTGAATCTATTCTTCAGTCTGCCTTGACAGAGGGCAATATATCCCCTAATGATGGAGTATTTCTGTTAAAACAAACTGACCCACAAGCTATTGCTCAAATTCAGTTTACAGCAAATCAACTTAGGCAAAAACAAGTTGGCAATACAGTTACTTACGTAATTAATCATAATATTAATTTTACTAACATTTGTGAGCAACATTGTAGTTTTTGTGCATTTCGGCGGGATGACGGTGATCCAGATGCTTACTGGTTAGATTCGGCGCAGATTTTGGAAAAAGCTACAGATGCAGTCCGTCGAGGAGCAACAGAAATCTGTATGCAAGGGGGATTACATCCACAAGCGCAAATTAATGGTAAATCTTTACCGTATTATCTCAAGCTGGTGGACACTATTAAAGGTGAATTTCCTCAACTACATCTACACGCTTTTTCACCTCAAGAAGTCCAATTTATTGCCCGATTAGATGGAATTTCTTATGCTGATGTGATTAGAGCTTTGCGAGATGCTGGTGTCGGTTCTCTGCCCGGAACAGCCGCAGAAGTGCTAGATGATGAAGTCAGACGGGTATTGTGTCCAGAAAAAATTGATACGGCCACTTGGTTAGAAATTGTCAGTACAGCCCATCAATTAGGAGTACCCACCACGAGTACCATGTTATCTGGACATATCGAAACCCCAGAACAGCAAATTGGGCATTTAGAAAAATTGCGATCGCTCCAGCAAACAGCCATCGAAAAAGGCTATCCTGCTAGAATTACCGAATTTATTGTTTTACCCTTCGTTGGTCAAGAAGCCCCCAAATCCTTACGTCGTCGGGTAGGAAGAGATCAACCAGTTCTCGCTGATTCCCTGTTATTAACGGCTGTAGCCAGAATTTATCTTGGAAATTACATACCTAATCATCAACCAAGTTGGGTAAAATTAGGGCTAGAGGGCGCTACAGAAGCTTTAAATTGGGGTTGTAATGATATCGGTGGCACATTAATGGAGGAACACATTACCACAATGGCCGGGGCTATAGGTGGTACTTGCATGGAAGTGGAAACTTTACAAAGTGCAATAGCTTCTTTAGGAAGACCTTACCAACAGAGGGATACTTTATATCGGCAAATTGGTAATGGGTAATGGGTAATTGGTAATGGGTAATTGGTAAGAGTTTCCTTGAATTTTTAATTTGGAATTGATTTGCCCTATTTCCCCCATATACCGATTCAAGATAGGATGGATTTTGATGTACTTGTTTTTTTTACTTAGTGCTTATGAAAAGCTATTGGTCGCGTCTGCTTTCTCTAGTTTTAGTTTTAGTTATCGGCTTAGTTGGTTGTAATGGTAGTCCAGACAGTTTAACAGGGGATTATCGTCAAGATACTTTAGCTGTAGTCAATACTTTAAAACAAGCCCTAGAATTACCACAAGATTCTCCTGATAAAGCTGCCCTTCAAGCAGAAGCACGTCAGAAAATCAATGACTTTTCGGCTCGATACCAGCGGAATAGCTCTGTTGCTACTCTTGGGTCTTTTACAAC
>JANMGZ010000209.1:0-7412 GCA_031374905.1 Dolichospermum sp. OTE_70_metabat_362_sub | reverse complement strand
AGTTTGTAATGTTGTTGACTAGAATAATTAATACCTAAAACACCAATAGAAATAATCAAGCCAACGACGGGAAATTGAAATTTGCTGGAAGTCATTAATTTGGAAATATGATTAAGCACCGGATTTCTCCCGCAATAAAGTTAAGTATGGTTGTTTCCTGGATTCCTGCAATAATAACTAAATAGTAATTACAGAAGATTCCCTCAAAAGTTTTATCTATATGTTTAATTTCAAATTAAGCAAAAACTCTCTGTTTATGTGATTTTGGAGAATAATTGCAGATTATCATTAGTTAATAAATTTATACTTCACATAACAAAATCATCCAATTGGGGGATGTAAAATAAAGATTGAAAACTTTTATACTTTGTCATCGTGATTGTGAATTTTTGGTATATATCTCATCTGTTTAATTTTGGTGTGGAACTAAAAGTAAATACAACTGATAATTCACCAATTTCGCAAAATAAAATAAATTAAATAAATTAAAAACCCTTCTTGTTTCCTACCAAAAAAAATCGCCCCCTGTTTTGGACTCAGGAGGCGCATCACCAAGAGAGATGCTTTGAAATACAATGTTGCGCGTTAGCATTTCTAGCTGGCGATGTATTCTTTGACATTAGCTCGACGGCGACGTAAATGTGCAAGAGCTTGATGCTCCAATTGACGGACTCGTTCCCGGCTGAGATTTAACCGTTCACCGACTTTCGCTAAAGACAGTTCATTTCCATCTTCTAACCCAAAACGTAAGGCTACAACTTGGCGCTGTTGGGGTGTGAGTTCTGCAAGTAGATTGTTCAAATCTTGACGTAAGAATTCTTGAGTAGTGTAATACTCAGGGGAAGGACCGTCATCTTCCAGCATTTCTTGCAATTCAGTATCCTGGTTCTCACCGACACGCACATCTAAAGAGACTGGTTGACGCGCCATATTCAGATATTCACGAATCTGAGCCGGTTCTAGTTCCAGTTCTGTGGCGATTTCTGTAGGTGTGGGTGATCTTCCCAGCTTTTGGGCTAATTCCCGCTGAACTTTTTTAATTTTGTTCAATTTCTCGGTAATATGGATTGGTAAGCGAATTGTCCGACCTTGTTGAGCGATCGCTCTGGTAATTGCTTGACGAATCCACCAATAAGCATAGGTTGAGAACTTGTAACCTCGCATGGGATCAAATTTCTCCACACCTCGTTCTAATCCCAAAGTTCCTTCCTGGATTAAATCCAGAAATTCCATATTTCGCTTTTGATATTTTTTGGCAATAGCTACAACCAAGCGTAAATTCGCTTCAATCATTTTTTGCTTGGCGCGTTTACCTTGCGTCATCAAATGATTTAGTTCTGTATCAGCTTGGTTAACATGAGCAGCCCATTCTGATAAACTAGGTTCATGATCAATTTCTTTGCTTAAAGCTTCTTTAGCTTCTAGCAGCGCCATCATTTGCTGTACTTGTTTACCGTAAATAATTTCTTGCTCACGGCTTAACAAAGGTACACGGCCAATTTCCCGCAGATAGGTTCGCACCATATCAGCCGTGAATTTGGTATTGATATTTTCTGTATGATTTTTAACTGTAGGCATTGGTGCTTTTATCCTCTACTCCCTAAACAAAATAAATATTTTTCAACAAAGGCAATTAGTAAAGTTGCTACACACAGCACTGAATATATATAGGGAGCTACCATCTATAATTACATTGCTCAAGCCTTTGTCAAGGTGTTGCTACTTTAAAATAGATTGCTTTATCTTCCCTCGGTTTCTCAGTTTTAGCAGAAGTAGATTGGGCTGTTTTCTAGAATGGTTTTTTTTAGTTATCTAGTAGTCGTTTTCAAAAACGGAGTCAGTATGAGTTTACTTTGGTTTTATGTTACGACAAACAGAGTCAATAGTAAAGTTCCCAGATCATAAATATTTCAGTAATCAAGCCAAAAAGTTGATAATTACTTTCCCTGAACTTCCCAAAACTGTGCTGGTATATCCATGGTGACGCGAAAATCCCCTCTCAAGTTGCTTTCAAGTGGCCGGATAACCGAACTTGAGTTACTTCTACAATGGAGGGATTTTACGAAATTGTCAGTTATTATCACTATCTTGACCATTTGTTGTAGGTTGGGTTTTGGGATTTAACCCAACCTACGAATTAAGGCTTTTTTCAATTTGGCGAAGGTATTGATGATAGTAGGGAACAGGGAATAGGAGAGAAACTTCCTTTTTCCTGCTTGACTTCTGGGCGCAGGCCCTGCGCCCCTACCTCCTGCTAAAAACCTAAGTCTGCTTTTGCTAGTTCAGCAGCGGTGAATACTTCCTCGTCTGACTTTTCTTCCCAAGCTACATCACCAATTTCGGCGTAAAAAGTGGAATCATAGGGACGAGTTCGCACAACCACAGGCATAGGAACAGCATGACCTAAGACTAAAGCTTGTTGTTTAGAGTCTAACTTAGCCAAGACTGAGCGTAAACCACCCGCACCAGATACACCTGTAAAAATAGCATCAATATCTTTTTCATCATTGAGTAAAGCGGTGATGCGAGTACCGATCTGGGACATGACTTCATTATCTATGCCTGATGGACGTTGATCAACTACCAAAAGTGTGACAAAATATTTTCGCAATTCTCTAGCAATAGTTCCAAAAATTGTACTTTGTACCACCCCTGGGTCAAGAAAGCGATGCGCTTCTTCTATTGTAATCATTAAAGGTGTCGGCCGATCTAAAGGATTTTTACTTTGGAGAAATTTATCAGCTTTTTTGACATAATGCTCATGTATCCGTCTAGTAATCATATTTGTCACTAACATATATGAGAGCATATTCGACTGCGAACCAAATTCAATTACTACGTTTTTTCCAGCTTCGAGACATTGGACGATATTTTTAATATAATTTTGCGGACAAGCACTACGCATATATTTTAAACTATCTAAGCGGAATAGCTTACGCTGCAATGCCATAATTGAGCCTTTGTGTCCCCGTTTTTCTTCACAAAACATCTCAATATCTTCATTACTCATATTCAGTAGCTGAATAATCCAAGATTTACCCAATTCAGTAAAGAGGATATTGGCATTATCTAAAGCCGCTTCTGAAAGTCCTAAATCACGATTACATAATTTAATATCTTCAACTTCTACTTGTTCATAGCTAAGATAGAGTTCTTGAGCGTCCCTTACACCTCGGCGTTTAGTTGAGTCTGGATCAAGTGTGTAAACTTCAACTTGTCCGGGGAATAATTGTTTTAAGCCTTTAACAGTGTTGACATTTTTCCCTTCTGCGACTGCTTCCCAACCATATTCTGAGTGCATATCAAAAATTAGGTTAACAGCAGCGTTTTTGCGAATTACACCCGCTAAAATTAACCGAGTTAGGAAAGATTTACCAGTCCCCGATTTACCAAAAATCCCATTACTTCGTTCGACGAAACGGTTTAAATCAATACAAATCGGTACATCCATATCTAAGGGTTTACCGATAGAAAAGTTTTTGCGCCCAGGATCATCTTCCCAACCAAATACTTTGCGGAAGTCCTCAACACTCGCTTCGTAAACTTGGCTAAAGTGACTAGGAATAGTTTTTACAGGTAATAATTCCATCGTCGTACTGGTTTGGGGTTGAAAAGATGCTAAACCAGTGGACGATGGTACGAAAGAATTAGGGGATTTACCATTGCTGAAAAAGCTAGGTTCTTGAGATTCAGGGGTAAACATCAACATGGGTGCAAGGTTGATCATCCCATAAGTACCGCTACCGGCTAATACTTCGCGCAAAAAACTGTCTTCCCAATTGGGAGGACTAGCTGTAATCCGATCATTTGCCATGCCTAAGGATACATCTGTTAGCATACAGAAAAAGCGCGATCGCATTCCCTGAACCACGAGAAATTTACCCACCCGCATATCTTCTACAGAAATGTCTGGGTGTAATCTGACTTCCAAACCTCCAGTCAGAGAACCTTCAATCACTGAACCTAATGGTAATCCCAAATTCATTTTTGTTCGTTGTCAGTTGTCAGTTATTCGTTGTCAATTGTCCATTGTCAATTATTCAGTCAATTTGAATGCTTGTGGGTGCATTTCCTCCTGGTGGTGTAATTCCTGGTAATGGTTTTCTAAATTGTGAGTAGATGCGATCGCGCCAGGAGAAAAATGCTTCATATTCAGGATTATCAGCTAAAATAGGTAATCCCTTCCCTCTGAGTGATGCGGGTAAATCTAAATAAGCACCATCAGGGAACTTCAAAAGCATTGACAGACTGGCTACTGTTAAATCAGCTAAAGTTGGTTCATCACCTGTTAAATAAGGACTACCTACCAGCAATTCGGTAATAATATCTAGATCTTGTTTTAAGCTAGAAATAGCCGCATTGATCACATCAGTTGTTAAGCCTACACCAAAACCGAGCGCCGACAAAAAATCCCCAGGAACACTTTCCACGACATTTCTAAAAATATCTGGAGTTGAAACCGGTAACAACGACTTACGAAAATTTTGATCTTGACTAATAGCTGCAAATAGAGCCTTTCTGCCTTTAACACCGATTGATTCATCGGCCCAATCTTCTAATAATAAAGTCAAAGCGCGTTTTTTAGGTTCTGTCGGTATCAAGGGACGATCTGGGTATTCTAAATCTAAATACTTAGCTATCGCCGTAGAATCGGCAATATATTTATTCCCATCTTTTAACACTGGTACTTGTTTCTGTCCAGTTAAGCGAAATAATTCTAGCTGTCCAATTCCCGGTGTAACTTCAATTTTGCGATATTCTAGCCCCTTGTAATCAAGGAGCAAACGGACTTTTTCCGAAAATTGAGAGAGTTCCCACTGATATAGTTCTAGCATATTGTATATTTTGAAACTTGTTTGTTGATCAACGTTATAATTCTATCTTTAATTTTTAGCATTTTTTCTGTTAATCTAACATTTTTTGAAGAGAGTTGCTGTGAATCTAGTTAAAAATTACTCGAATTTCCGTCATAATTAGAATCGGGTTTTATGTCCATAAATTTGGCTCTCTTCATGACATATCTCAATATGTGGCGTAGTTTTTCTAAATAAAAAATCAGGAAGCATCAGGAATAAAATTAATCCTCACATTTAATATTTTCAGAAAATCCGCAAATCCTAATTTAGCATATATTCATACTCCTAAAGACTGATTCCTAAATTCTTCAATAGTGTTAACTAATTTTTGCTGAAAGCTTAGTTACTAAATTAAATAATTTTTTAGTTGGCAAAATGTTATAAATCTTGATATAACTTGTAAGCAATCACTACAAACAAATTCTATGAAGGCTAATTACAGCAAATTATTGGCAAAAATCACTGCAACTACGGGATTAATTAGTATCAGTTTTTTGACTACTATCCCATCTCCAGCAAAAGAAGTACGTAATCCCAATCCAAGTATTTTCAACGAACCACCCTATAATCGTAGCAAAAAACCCAGTGTTCCACCTGTCATCAAACCTACTGAGAACAAACCTACTTCAACAACACCTGTAACCGAAACAACAGAAACCAGAAACTTAGTGGTGTTGGCTAATGCAAATGGATCTTTTAAAACTCTCACTAAAGCTTTAGAAGCAGCAGGACTTACAGAAAAGTTACAAGAAAAAGGTCCTTTTACCATTTTTGCACCAACAGATGCAGCATTTGCAAAACTACCACAGGATGCAGTACGCGATTTATTGAAGCCAGAAAATAAAGAAGTATTAATCAAGCTTTTAACCTATCATGTAGTATCCGGTAAAGTTCTCTCCGCTGACTTAAAATCTGGGGAAGTAAAAAGCGTAGAAGGAGGTGCTATTAATGTTAAAGTTGACCCAGCTACAGGTGTAACTGTCAATGATGCCAAGGTAACTCAGGCAGATATCCAAGGTAGTAACGGTGTTATTCATGCAATTGATAACGTAATTCTGCCTCCTGATTTATAGATTTTTAGCATTTAGTTGTTCAGGAGGCAGGAAGAACCCACCCTTACTCATAGTGGGATTTAAGCAAAGACGCTTTATACTGCACTTAGTGCCGCTACGCTAACGCGCTGCGCGTCTTTTGTATAATTCTTTCTTTAAATCCAGAAGGTTATGAGTATCAATTAAAACTTTACTTCTGGATTCTGCTTCTTAACTCCTGCCTTTTTGTAAAAATCCCAATGTCAAAATCCCCGAGTTTTTCATAATTCGGGGATAACGATGTATGTGATTGATTTGATTGAGATAATTAATTGATTTGTTACGGCAAAATAATCAATCAACAAAATCTTATTTTAACGCTTCCTTTAATAAATCCCTATGCAAAAAAGCTCCATTTACTAAAGATTTAACTTTCTCAAATGACAAAGATTCACTATGATAATAATAATTAATCCAAGTTTTGCTAATTAAATCTATATCATTTGGTAAATCTTTTAAATCCCAACCAGGTATTTCTAAATCTTCCATTAATTGGTTTACTTTTGGATCATAACTCAATGCAAAACAACGAGAACCTTCACTAGCTGCCATTATTAAACTATGTAAACGCATTCCTATAGACATTTCTACAGACCGAAACACCCCTTTTAAAACTTGCGGATCTTCCGAACAAATAACTCTACTTACATCTTTTAATTGAGTGTGAATTTTTTCCGCAATTCCTAAATCTTCACTTTTTTGAAAAGGCAATAATAAAATAAAAGCTTGAGTTTCTTTCTGCAAATTAACTAAAGCTTGAATTAAAGTTGTTAACCGCTTTTCTGTTAATTGATGGTGATTTCTTAAAGTCACCGCGATTCTGGGTTTTGGTAAATCTACTAATTCGGGAACTGGCTTCGATTCTAACGCCCAAACCGGGTCAGGGGCAAGGATATGGGGAATACTCCAATCTGATAATAACCGAGAACTAGAGCGATCGCGCACACTCACGTGAGTACAACCTGCAAAATTCCTCTTAGCTAAAAACCGAGTTGGGGAACGCAACAAAGGACCAATTCCCTGTCCCCAAGCCACAGTTTTCAAACCCATAACTTGAGCTAAAGCCATTAATCCGCCATAATAAAAAGGACTAATGGTACTAGTCACATCTTGAATTAAACTACCTCCACCCCAAATAAAAGCATCACAAGAACGCAAAGCCTTAAAAACGGACAAAAACGCCATGCGGTTGTAACATTCCACACCATAATGCCGATGAGTTTCTTCAGGATTTCCAGAAAGCACCACCGGCGTAACATCAGATGGTAACATTTGCAGAAGTGTAGCTAACAAAGCTTCATCACCACCATTACCTTTACCGTAATACCCAGACAATAAAACCCGCATTTTCCCCATTTTTAGATTTTAGATTTTAAATTAATTATGCACGCCCTTTCAATTCCCACCTGGATAATTCATATTTCTAGCGTCATTGAGTGGATAGCCGCAATTTGGCTAATTTGGA
>JANMGZ010000161.1:0-4251 GCA_031374905.1 Dolichospermum sp. OTE_70_metabat_362_sub | reverse complement strand
CCTTATTCTAAAAGCTTATGCAGCCGACTAACCCTGATCAATTTACAGAAAAAGCCTGGGAAGCTATAGCCCATACCCCTGATGTCGCTAAACAATATCAGCAACAGCAGCTAGAAAGTGAACACCTGATGAAAGGGTTGCTAGAACAGGAGGGACTGGCGAGCGCCATTTTCACCAAAGCTGGCGCAAATTTGCAAAAAGTCCGCGATCGCACCGAGCAATTTATCCAACGTCAACCCAAGGTATCTGGTAATAGCACTTCTGTTTATTTAGGACGTAGTTTAGATACACTATTAGATCGGGCAGAAAAACATCGTCAAGAATTTAAAGACGAATTTATTTCTATTGAACATTTACTGTTAGGTTACGCCAAAGATGACCGTTTTGGTAAAGGTTTGCTGCAAGAATTTAGTTTAGATGAAAACAAACTCAAAAATATTATTAAAGAAATTCGGGGGAAACAAAAAGTGACTGACCAAAATCCAGAAGGTAAATATCAATCACTGGAGAAGTACGGACGTGATCTCACAGAAGCCGCTCGTAAAGGTCAATTAGACCCGGTAATTGGTCGTGATGATGAAATTCGCCGCACGGTACAAATTCTCTCGCGTAGAACTAAAAATAACCCAGTTTTAATTGGTGAACCTGGAGTCGGGAAAACCGCAATTGCAGAAGGTTTAGCACAACGCATAGTTGCGGGTGATGTTCCCCAATCTCTTAAAGATCGTAAACTTATAAGTTTAGATATGGGGGCTTTAATTGCTGGGGCAAAATTCCGAGGTGAATTTGAAGAACGTCTCAAAGCCGTATTAAAAGAAGTTACAGAATCTGACGGAAATATTGTTTTATTTATTGATGAAATTCATACCGTTGTTGGTGCAGGTGCAACCCAAGGATCTATGGATGCTGGGAACTTATTAAAACCTATGTTAGCGCGAGGTGAATTACGCTGTATTGGGGCGACAACTTTAGATGAATATCGCAAATATTTAGAAAAAGATGCCGCTTTGGAAAGACGCTTTCAACAAGTTTATGTAGATCAGCCAAATGTTGCCGATACAATTTCGATTTTACGCGGTTTGAAAGAACGTTATGAAGTTCATCATGGGGTGAGAATTTCTGATAGTTCTCTCGTTGCTGCTGCCACTTTATCAAATCGTTATATTAGCGATCGCTTTCTCCCCGACAAAGCCATTGATTTAGTAGATGAAGCCGCTGCTAGACTGAAGATGGAGATTACATCTAAACCTGAAGAACTGGACGAAATTGACCGAAAAATTCTCCAATTGGAAATGGAAAAACTCTCTTTACAAAAAGAAAGTGATCCAGCTTCTCGGGAACGGTTAGAAAGATTAGAAAAAGAACTAGCTGACTTAAAAGAAGAACAAAGAACTCTCAGCACACAATGGCAATCTGAGAAAGATATTATTACCAAAATTCAATCAATCAAAGAAGAAATTGACCGCGTTAATTTGGAAATTCAACAAACTGAAAGAGACTACGATCTCAACCGGGCTGCGGAATTAAAATATGGTAAACTCACAGACTTACATCGGCAATTACAAGCCGTAGAAACTGAACTTTCCCACACCCAAGGAACAGGAAAATCATTATTACGGGAAGAAGTTACAGAAGCCGACATTGCGGAAATTATTTCTAAATGGACAGGCATTCCTCTGAATAAATTAGTGGAATCAGAAAAAGAAAAACTGCTGCATTTAGAAGATGAATTACATCAAAGGGTTGTCGGTCAACAAGAAGCCGTTACCGCTGTCGCTGATGCCATTCAACGTTCTCGCGCTGGACTTTCTGACCCAAACCGTCCCATTGCTAGTTTTGTCTTCCTGGGTCCAACCGGTGTGGGTAAAACCGAACTCGCTAAAGCCTTAGCGGCTTATATGTTCGACACAGAGGAAGCCTTAGTAAGAATTGATATGTCCGAATACATGGAGAAACACGCCGTTTCCCGTTTAATCGGTGCGCCTCCTGGATATGTTGGTTATGAAGAAGGAGGACAATTAACTGAAGCCATTCGTCGTCGTCCTTATGCGGTGATTTTATTCGACGAAATCGAAAAAGCCCACCCTGACGTATTTAATATTTTCCTGCAAATTCTTGATGATGGTCGGGTGACAGATGCCCAAGGTCGCACAGTAGACTTTAAAAATAGTATTATTATCATGACCAGTAACATCGGTTCTCAATATATCCTAGATATATCTGGAGATGATACTCGTTACGATGAAATGCGGAATCGGGTGATGGAAGCAATGCGAAGTAGTTTCCGTCCAGAATTCTTAAACCGTTTGGATGAATTGATTATTTTCCACAGTTTGCAAAAATCGGAATTGCGGAATATTGTCCAATTACAAGTAGATAGACTCAGACAAAGATTAACTGACCGGAAAATGTCCTTGAAATTATCTAGTTCTGCCCTTGACTTTTTGGCAGAAGTAGGGTATGATCCGGTTTTTGGGGCAAGACCATTAAAACGAGCAATTCAGCGGGAATTAGAAACCCAAATAGCTAAAGCCATTTTACGCGGTGATTTTAGCGACGGTGACACCATTTTTGTAGATGTGCAAAATGAGCGTCTTGCCTTTAATCGCTTACCCGCAGAGGTATTTACAGGTTAGAGGTAATGGATAATTGTTTATGGGTACTAGAGTTACTAATAGTTAATCATCTATGACCAATAGACATCGGAAGAAAATTCAATATTAGTTACCAGAAAATATTTGTAGGGGTAATTGATAAATTATCCCTACACCGTTCTACAAGATATCTATATCCTAGATTTTCCTTTTTATTCAAGTAGTTTTTGCAGATAATTTCTATTAGACCACTTGACCACATCAGATACTGTATTTAATAACTTAATAGTTTTTTCATCCTTGAAATTCTTACTATCATCAACTAATGAAATAAAATTATATTTATTCTCCTTTAAATAGCTAATTTCAGACCAGGTAATAAAAAGTTTCTCTGCTCTCAATCGTGGCTTTCCCTGGATACCAAGTACATTAATTAAGGTATTTCCAGTAGGATGATAGATGCAAAAATCTACATTCCTAGAAGTTCCTGAAAATCCTGGAAATTCTTTATCTCTTTCAATATTCAGGTTTTTATTATTTAAAAACTCTTCTAATTGTTCCTTAATAGGTTCAATAATAGGCTTAGAAAATAATATTTTCGGTTGGCTATCAATTTCGATGCTTCTATTGAATATAGGTTCAATAATAGGCTTAGAAGATGATGTTTTCAGTTTATTGTTAGTGTCAGTAATTCTAATGATTGCTTGGACTAAACGAAGAACAGCATCAGATAAATTATCATCTTGCTTTAGACGAATAACTAGCATTCCATTTAATTGTTCAATCCCATGAGTAATCAATATATCTTTAATAATTATTTCTTGATTTTTTGATAGTCCAAAAGCAGAAGTTTGTAAATAAAGCCAACCAAAAGTTTCACCTAAGTCTGTTAGTACATAGCATTCTTCTTTTTCTTTTAAAAATAAATCTATTAAACTACCATCAGGAAGAATAAAAGGAGTAGAAATTTGTACAAACTCATTGACGGATGAGTAAGTAAATAACTCTCCCATTGTTTGACTAATTTTTTCACAAATATTGAGTGTCATAAATCTAATGGTAATACTTGTGGTTTTTGCATGATGCCGTTATGTGTTATTTTTGACTCTAAGCAAAATTGCTCCCACACACCTACTGGATCATTGGCCAATGCAGTAATATCATTTGGAACATAAGCTCTTTTATCTCCAATAAATTGATTGTTTAAATATCCATTAAACCAACGATGCTTATGCTTTCTTCCTATTTTTACACGATCTGGATTTTGGTGATCTTCACCTAAATCCAAAGCGTATATTCTATTGCATGATTTAGTATGAATAATTGCGTAACTAAGTTTATTTGCAAAAGAGTTATACCATCCTTTAATTATAAGTGGATAAGACTCATCTGAGATAATATCAACTCGAAATTCAAAAGCAGGAGGGTTTCTTTTATTCTTATCCCATATAACATCACCGTCAACGTATTTATTAGGATCTGCTATAATTTGTTCAAATTCGTCTTGACTTAACATTATTCAACAGACTGTTTTTTCTCATAATATAGCAGGAGTCAGGAGTCAGAAGAAGAAAATTGACCAATAACAACTGACAACTGACAACTGACCAACTTAAAATGAAGAACCTGGTTCTTCTAAAAATTCCTCTTCCTCTGG
>JANMGZ010000112.1:0-5160 GCA_031374905.1 Dolichospermum sp. OTE_70_metabat_362_sub | reverse complement strand
AATGCGATCGCTAGTATCATGTACAGGCGCACAATTTTGTAACTTCGCATTAATAGAAACCAAAAACCGCGCCTTAGCAATGATTAAATCATTGGAATCTGAATTAATTTTATCCTGTCCAATGAATTCGCACAAGACGTGATAAAATTAATTCAGATTCCAATGATTTAATCATTGCTAAGGCGCGGTTTTTGGTTTCTATTAAGGCAAAGTTGCAAAATTGTGCGCCTGTACATGATACTAGCGATCGCATTAATAAACCTGGATTAACTGAAAATTTCTCTAATACTGTTTCCGTGAAAAATGTTGTTAAACTGGAATCGGGAATATTCGGAATAATGATATTTTGTTCTACGGTAAATCGAATTTCTCCACTTCCGTAAACTTCCGCTAATCGGGCAATTTCAAACATATCATCAGCATACAATCGTCCGACGGGAATATTTAAACCTGCGTAGTTAAATCCAGGTTGTTTTTGTTTATATATCCCCACATGATCCCGTTTTTCCCAGTCAATTTCATCTTTAGCTACTGCTGGTAATAATGATTTTCCAAAACGCTTTTCTACTTCTGCGCGGAATTTTTCTATTCCCCATTCATCAAGTAGCCACATTAACCGGGCTTTTTGTCTATTCGCGCGTAAGCCATGATCTCGGAAAATCTCGACAATGACTTTGCATAATGATACAACTTCAGTGGGTGATACCCAAACATTTAAAGGAATAGCTGCTTCACAACGTTTTGCGGAAAATAAGCCGCCGACAATGACGTTAAAACCAAAGATTGGTACTTCATTTTCATTTCCCCAAAAAGCGGGAATAAAGGCTAAATCGTTAATTTCTGCGTGAACTGAATTATCTCTTCCTCCGGTAATTGCGATGTTAAATTTCCGGGGAAGATTGCTAAATTCAGGATTACCTTCACCGTTGTTAGTCAGCATATCCTGGATTTGCTGGACTAATTCTCTGGTATCATAAAACTCATCTGCATCCAAACCAGCTACAGGATCACCTGTAATATTACGGACGTTATCCATCCCCGATTGGATAGTAGTCAATCCGACTTTGTGAAATTTATTAAAGATATCTGGAATATCTTCAATGTTGATCCCGCGTAGTTGTATATTCTGTCTGGTGGTAATATCGGCGCTGCCATTTTCACCGTAACGCTGTACCACTTCTGCTAAAGCAGACATCTGATTGCTGTTAAGAATACCGTTAGGTAAACGCATCCGCATCATGAATTTACCGGGAGTGACTGGGCGAAAAAATACACCTAACCATTTTAGGCGATGGTTGAGGTCGTTTTCGTCCATTGCTTCCCAACCCATTTGGGCAAAATTCTCTATTTCGTTTTTAACTGCGAGTCCGTCTTTTTCGGCTTTGAATTTCTCGAATTTATTTAGTTTCTCTGTGGTAGTTGCTGTTTTTGTCATGGGCTTTTTTGGGGGAACAGGACTTAATTAACTGTGTATCCGTGTTCTTATCGGTTCTGTGCTTGCCACTTTGGGGAAATAACTGATAGTAGTTTCCTGGTTGGTGGTGTGACAGTTTCGATATTGTTACGTTAGTGTGATTTTTCATAACAATTCGTATAGTAGGTTACTAAATCTGAGTAATTATGCAAAAACCGGATATTGTAATTGCGATTTTTGCATCATGGATGGGAGATTTTTTAACAAGTGTGTTTGTATGGATATAAGCGATAATGGGAGTATGGTTTTTCTCGTAGGTAGTCTATTTATTTTAGGTAGTGATATGGAAGTAGTGATGCCTGTAATAGCTTTCAACACTGAATCTGCCAATTATTCACAGAAAATAGAGATGATAAGTTTCTATGAGAGATGGAGTCTCAAACACTGATTATTTCATAAATTTGATGAATTTAGCAGTCCAATTAGTTGATATACTACTGCTGAGTAGTGTGTCTACCTAAATCTCTATCATCCATGTATAGTAAATGTTTCAAAGACCACTAGCTTCGGATTACTACCAACTCTTGTAGGGTGAGCAATATCCATGACATATATAAAGGATTAAAATTCCTGAGATTATCTTACTTTAGAAGTCTTTTATAAGTATGATAGAAGCAATTGACTAGATACTTCAATAATTATGTTAATTAGATTCACAGTAGAAAATTTTTTATCCTTTAACCAAAGAATAGACTTTAATATGATTGCTGCCGATGATACTAACCATAGTCATCATGTAGTTAAAGGTGATTCTGATGATTCAATAAGATTACTGAGAACATCTATAATTTATGGTGCTAATGCTTCTGGCAAATCTAACTTAATTAAAGCCATGAAATTTGCTAGAGATTTTATTGTAGATGGTGATGAGAACAAGAAAAATATCAATATTAATAATTTCAAATTAGATAAAACCTGTTATACAAAACCATCCAGGTTTGAATTTGAGTTTAGAAATCAGGACAAACAGTATGCTTATGGTTTTTTAGTTGATAAACATGAAATTCATGAAGAATGGTTATTTGAAATTGGTATAAATGCGGAAATACCTATTTATGAAAGAACAGGAAAAAAGTATAATTTTGATAACTTTAATCATGAATTTTTCTCAAATCTTTCTGAAGATACAAAAAATAGCATTCGTTATGAAGCAGAGAATACAAGAAAAAGTTTGCTATTTTTAACTAGCTCATCAAAGGAGCGTGACATAAAAGATTTTAAGTCTTTAGAACCTATATATGAATGGTTTAATGATGTTTTAACAATTATTTTTCCTAAGTCCACGCCTATTCTACCTATTTCTAGTCAATCATTTCAAGGTTCTTTGAGTAAGTTTTTAGAATCTTTAGACTTAGGAATTAAAAAAATTACTACTAATGAAATTGATTTGGATGAGTATAATGAAATACCCTCTGAAATAAAAAATGAGATCAAGAAAAATTTTCCCTATAAGGAAGCTGAGGAAAATATAAAAAATGAAATATATATACCCGCATTAAAATGTGTTATTTCTAAAGCAAAATATGAAACAGATAAATTGATGGTTCTCAATTTATCACCTGTAAGATTAGACAAAGAAAATAATGAAGTGCCATTTGAAATGTTAGAGGAGTCAGATGGAACGCAAAGACTGATAGATTTATTCCCTATGCTAATACATTTAGGGCGGGGTAATGCTGTTTATGTAATAGATGAAATTGAAAGAAGCCTACACTCTTTACTGATCAAAAAACTATTTGATTATTTTCTGAATAAAACTGAAAATACAAATTCAAATAGTCAGTTGATTGCTACTACGCATGAAGTTTATTTACTAGACATAAAGGATATTTTTAGAAAAGATGAAATTTGGTTTGTAGAAAAAGATAAAAATGGACAATCTGTATTTTATTCTTTAGCTAATACAGACGTTAAAAATCTAGATTTAGCTGCTGGATATCTTAATGGAAGATTTGGAGCAATACCTTTTATTAAAGATTTAAAATCATTGGGATGGAGAGAGGAAAAATAAAATGGGTAGACAAAGAAATACAGACTATCAAGCTAGATCGAGTTATATTGCTAGTAAATGCGGTGAAGATGGCAAATGGAAATTATACATAATAGCTGCGGAAGGCGATAAAACAGAACCTAATTATTTTGACGCGTTAACAATCAAGTATGAACAAGATTTTCGTTTGAGTAATATTCATGTAGAGTTTATAGATAGAGAAGAAGAACAAGCTGGCAATTCAGATCCCCAATATGTACATGAAACTTTACTAAAATTCTATGAAGAATTAGAGAAAAAATATGGTCTTAAAGAATATGATGAATTGTGGATAATTATAGATACAGATGATTATGATAGTCGGAAAAAAACTATTTCTAAGATATTAGAAAAGTGTGATGAGAATCCAATATATAAATTATGTATTAGTAATCCTTGCTTTGAAGTTTGGTTAATTCTGCACTTTTTTGATTTAGAAACGAGTTTGCAAGATTGTATTCCAGAACATCTATTAAAAACGAGTTTACAAGATGCTATTCCAGAATATCTATATACTACTAGCTTAAAAGATTATATTAAAAATCAATACATTAAAAAAAGACCAGGAATTTGTAAAAAGCTCTGGAATATCATTCACCAAAGTCGTAAACAACCATCTAATGGAAAAATAATTGAAGATATGCAACAAGCAATTTCCAGAGCAAAAATGCTTGGTGAATGTAACCCAAATGATCCAGATTATCCAGAAAATAAAATTGGCACAGAAATTTACAAGTTACTAGAGAAATTGACTCAAATATCTATAAATGCAGAGAGTTAATAAATTTTGACAATGAACCCAACCTAATTCCATAATCCAGTCATAAGTTTTGACTTCTTTTGCTCCTGGTATTGAATCTCCCCATTGTGTTAATTCTTGAAAAACGGCTGATGATATGATAATTTCTCCATAAAGTTGTTCTAATAATTGGATTTTTACTATAGCTGATAGATTAGTAATAGGTGAAGTATTGCTAACTATGATCATAAATTTTAGATAATTCCCAAGTTTTTTAAATCAACCTCTAAATCAGTTTCATCATAATGAATATTAATGTTTCTCATAGCTAATTCATTTTGAAATTGTAGTAATGGCATTTTAGCCAGTTGAGATGCTTTACCGATACTAATTTTTTTTCTTTGAAACAATAAGATAATCAACTCTAAAACTAATTCTTTTTCTGATAATCCACTTGCTTGGACAATATCTTCGGAAATGACTAAGCTCATTGAGGTCCTCCTGTTAACACAGACTACAAAAATTATAACACACCAGTAGAGACTTGATGCTTTGTGTTATAAATTTGAGAACAGACACTAAATTATTTGCATCATTTTAAAAAGAGAATTAAATAACTGCAAACTCAGTTAATTTACGAGTTTCTGGATCATAAAAAGCTAAAACAATATCTTCTTTCGGTACACTTTCTCTTAATAAATCTGTAGCTATTCCCTCTTCAGTCCAATCTTCCTCAATGTAAATCTTCTCATTTTTAATGCGAATATAAACAGAAATTGTTTTTACTCGTTTATCATTTTTCCAACCAATATTAAACCAAAGATATTGACTTCTTTGATCATCAAACATTAACACCTCATCTATATCAGGATCAATTACTTGTGATGAGATTTTTTCATATTCAGTTAAAATTTGTTT
>JANMGZ010000076.1:0-7133 GCA_031374905.1 Dolichospermum sp. OTE_70_metabat_362_sub | reverse complement strand
GGATTAACCAAAGGCGGAGTTGCGGTTAGATCTGTGAACTGTGAATTTGCAACCGCTGACGAAATCCGTGCCAGCGTGGAACAAGCAGATGGTTTTATTATTGGGACTCCTACCATTGGCGGTCATGCACCTACACCTATTCATACCGCTTTAGGTATTGTCCTCTCTCTAGGTGATAATACTAAACCTGCGGGAGTATTTGGTTCTTATGGTTGGAGTGGTGAGGCTTTAGACTTGGTAGAATGTAAACTTCGAGACGCTGGTTATCGCTTTGGTTTTGATACCTTGAAGGTGAAATTTAAACCAGATGAAGTTACGCTCAAATATTGCGAAGAAGTTGGTACAGACTTTGCTCAAAGTTTAAGAAAGGCAAAAAAAGTGCGTGTTCCTCAACAAGCTTCAACTCCTACAGAACAAGCTGTAGGCCGGATTATTGGTTCTGTTTGTGTGATTAGTGCCAAGCAGGGAGAATTTTCTACAGGGATGATGGGAACTTGGGTATCTCAGGCTACTTTTAATCCACCGGGAATTACTGTGGCGATCGCTAAAGATCGCGCAGTTGAATCTCTATTATATCCTGGTGGTAAATTTGTCTTGAATATCCTCCCTGAAGGTATTCACGTGGAATACATGAAACATTTCCGCAAGAGTTTCCAACCTGGAGAAGATAGATTTGCTAACTTCCCCAAAGCTGAAGCAGATAATGGTTGTACCGTTTTAACAGAAGCTTGTGCATATTTAGAATGTTTAGTACAGCAGCGGCTAGAATGCGGTGATCACTGGGTAATATACGCAACTGTAGACAACGGTAAATTACTCAAACCTGATTCTATCACCGCAGTTCACCACCGCAAAACAGGATCATACTATTAATTGATAATTGATATAAATTATACAACCGTCTGGAAAAATTACCAAGGCGGTTTTTTTTAGCCTTTGAGATATGAATTAAGTTAAAAGTGGGTAATCTAAATTTGCGGGAATAACTGACAACTGACAATTGACAATTAACAACTAACCATTTAACGGTTAAAGTTATGAAACCAGAAGATTTTAAAAGAATTATCGGTTACTTTATCGAAGAAGCTAAAGAACATCTCAACATAATCTATCAAGGTTTCTTCCACTTACAAAGTACAATTGATGATCGTTATCAATTAAACTCCATATTTCGTGCTACCTTTAACCTCAAAGGTGGTGCAGCTATGTTAGGCTTTACCAGTATGCAAAATATTGTCAGTCGTTTAGAAAAATGTCTCAAATTACTGCATTATCCCATTATTGCTGATCAACCTCTGCAATTCTTATTTTTGGATGTATATCATACCCTCAAAAAACTAATTGATCAATTAGAAATGAGTGAGGGATTAACATTAGAGAAAATATTTGATATTACCGTAAATATTGATACTATCTTTACTCTTCTTAATTCTCATCTTTTATTTTTAATTGATAAATCAAATTATAAAACTAAAATTACCAACTTAGATTCCAGTCAGTTATGGAGTTATGAAATCCCACTTAAACTAATTTTATTAGACTCTAAAAATTTTTTATGTAGAACCTTTGCCGACTACTTCGCCGGTTTACCAAATGTAGAAATAGTTAATGGTACTATTGAGGAAATACCTTTTTTTGATTGTGTAGTTACTGCGGCTAGTTCTTTAGCTTCTGCTCATAGTGTTGATGCTTCAACTTTCCGATTTTTTGGCGAAGATGCCGAAAACCTCTTACAAAAACGCATTCAAGAAGTATATTTAGGAGAACAACCTATCGGCACATCTTTGATTGTAGAAACGAATCACGCTGTACACCCATTTATCGCTCATGCACCTACTCTGAGAATGCAAATGTCAATAGCAGGTAAAGATCATGTATACCAAGCCATCTGGTCTACTCTTTTGGCTATTCGTCAACATAATAAGTTATATGACAATTGTTTACAAAATCAGATTAATATAGTTGCTATTCCTGGCTTAGGAACTAGCTTTGGTAGTGTTCCTGTTGATGAAGTCGCTAGGCAAATGTCTATGGCATATCAAAATTTTATTTTTAGTCTTCCCCCTTGCCAAAGTTCTTACCAGCAAGAAATTCCGGATTTGCTGACATTTTCTTAAAAATTCCCAAAGTAAAATTTTCTTAACTTCTGTAATTCCTCCAAAGACAATTGTTCAATACTAGTTTAATCTTAAATTATGAAGGTATTAGTAGTTAAAATTTATTAAGTAAATTCCCAGCTACTATCGAAGCAATTATATAGTATCTTATTCTTCCCATGATTCCTAAACACAGAAAAATTAAATTTCCTCTTTGGCCATATTTAAACCAGCCATTATTCAGCCGTGATACTCAATTAGTCTGGAGTCCCCAACGTTTTGCCGTTCTTTGGCGAATTCAACTTTTAGAACGATGCTGGAGAAAAAAATGTGACTCGAAGGGTAAACAACAATCTTAATGGGTAATGGTGACAAAACTTAATTATCTATATTCAGATCCCCGACTTCTGATGTCAATTGATCATCTAAAAACAACATAAAAAAGAAGTCGGGGATCTTATTGTTCACGACTGACTTTAGATTCCCGACTTCTGATATAAAAAAGAAGTCGGGGATCTTATTGAGTAAAAAATAAAAATCCTACTTGCAACAAACCGACAAAAAAACCTAAAACACCACCTAAAGTCACAATTGCTTGTAATTCATTTCTGACAATTCCCTCAATTGCATCTTCTAACTCAGCGGGTGAAGTAGCTTTCACTCGTTCCACAATCACTTGATCTATAGATAAAATCGGAATTGCTTGAGCTACAATAGCTTCTAAATCTTTCTCTAGATACTTCTCTAAAATTAAGGACAAATCCCGCGCTACAACTTCTAAAGAAGTGTTAACAACAGTTGAACTACTTAACCGATTTAACAAGACAATAGAAATCCTTTCCCAGTCAGCCGATCCTGTTAATTCTTTGAGTAAATCGCTACCACTATTTTGCAGGTATTGACGCACACTATCTCTAATCGTTTTCCGTAGTTGACGCACTGTACCAACAGGAAGATTTTGCAAAGATAAATTTTGTAATAATTCCTTAGCGCGATCGCGCATTTTTAAATCTTTAATTAATTCTTGCAATCTTTTATTAGTTGCTTCCTTCTCATCTAAGCAAAATGTCCGTAATCGAGTTAAAGTATTTTTTAAACCAAACAAATTTGCCACTACCCAATAAGTACCACTGGTTTTTTCTCGAAAGCTTTCATCAATAGTTTGAATTGTCCGATCTGTTAAGAAATCAATAATAACTTGTCGTAATCTATCTGGAGGTAAAACTACCTCTAATAACCAATCAGCTAACCTGATAGATTGTTCATCACTAAGTTGAAATTCTAGTAATACCTTGTCAAATATTTGGTTAATTTGGGTTTCTAAAAATGTTTCCTGTCTTGCTAAAACCTTTAAAAGCCGGGGTAAAGATTCACCTAATAAATCCCGTAAAATCCCAGCTAAAATTTTAGTGCTACGAGGGTTTTTATCACCTTTAACTTGATCAACTACTAACCGTAATAACCAAAAAATTCCGCCTTGTAATCGTTCAGGTTGTAGGAGTTTCCGCGCCAGATTTTGCAGTTCTTCCGGAGTCAGTAGCGACTTCATAATCGCATTAGCAATATTTTGTCCCAACCGTTCCTGATTACTGGGAATTAAACCAGGTGTAAACGGTACTTTTTGTCCAAAAATATAAGCGGCTTTATAGGGACGAAATAACATTTTTATGGCTATGTCGTTTGTATAATAGCCAATTAATCCACCTAGGATTGGGGGTGATATGTATAATAAAATTCGAGACAAATCCACAGGCTTTTGGATTAAATGATTGGTAATTGGTAATTGGTAGAAGTTTTTTTAATTTTTAATTTTTAATTATTAATTACTTACTACCAATACTCCCATCATACCGTTAGCAATGGGGTAATGTGTGGCATTGATAAACCCGGCTTCAAGAGCTAACTTTATTTGCTCCTTTCCAGTAGGAAAGCGATCTAAACTAGGGCTAATATAAGCATATTCTTCCTTTAAGCCCAGTTTAGTAGCTATGGGAACGACAAAATTATCTAAATACCACTGTTGTACAAACCGTAACTGTTTATTACTGGGACGATGAAAGTCCAGAATTGCCGCTTTTGCACCTGGTTTGAGAACACGGCGTATTTCTTGCAAACTCCGAGGAATATCTTTAACATTTCTTAATCCATAGCCCATAGTGGCTGCATCGAAATAATTATTATCAAAAGGTAAATTCAATACATCTGCTTCTAGCCAAGTAATAGAGGGTTGGGGATAGTAATTTTTGCCACGTTCTTGAGCAGTATTGAGTAAATTAGCAGAAAAATCTACTCCGTAAACTTGGCCAGTTGTCCCTACATGACGTGCTAATCGAAAAGTTAAATCACCACTACCGCAGCACAAATCTAAGCCAATATCACCCGGTTTAGCTGCGCTCCATTTGACTGTCATTTCTTTCCAAATACGGTGTAGTCCCAAGCTTAACTGATCGTTAAGTTGATCATAAACAGGAGCAATCCGATTAAATATGGTGCGAACTTCGTTACTCATTTTTTAGGGAATAGGGAACAATTGATCATTGACAACGGACAATTATCAATTATCATTTTCTTGAAGAGAACAACAACTACTAGCCAGGAAAATCGCTAGTAATTCCACAGATAAATGAATTAGCTTGAGTTCATCTTCTCGCAAGCTGTATGATTCTTGCCACTGGATTGATAGCATCCCTAAAATTTTACTGCGATAGTTAATGGGAATGAACAAATGCGCTTTAATATTATTATCTTGATAGTAATTAATACTATTTAAATTAGTATCTTTGGGTATATTAAAGCAAAGTTGAATTTCTTTTGAAGCGATCGCTTCCTGAGCTAATGGATCTTGTTCCAACCAGTTTTCTGTTTCCCCAATCTCACCGTAACCGCCTTGGGTTTTAATGAGGATATTTTTCTCTAGTAGCTGTAAAATACAGCCATCGGCGGCAAAAGTCTCAGCAAAGGCTTGAGCAATGGTTTTTAAGGTATGCTCTAATTCAGATTCTGCTTGAGTTAGCTCTACTAAAACAGTCAATAAATCCATTTGTCCATGGACGCGATGCAATTGATCTGTACGCTGTTTGAGCAGATCATAACTTTCTGCCGCTCTTTGAACTACTGCCTTTAATTCGCCTGGATCCCAAGGCTTGGTAATGTATTTATATACCTGTCCAGAGTTAATTGCTTCTACCAAATCTTCAATATCGGTAAACCCAGTCAAAATTATTCGTACCGTATCAGGAAATTGGGGTAGAGTCCGACTGAGAAATTCCGTACCTTTCATTTCTGGCATCCGTTGATCAGAAATAATGACTGCTACTTCCCCTTCTTGTTCCAATAGTTGTAAAGCCTGAACTCCACTATCAGCCTTTAGCACCTGAAAATCACGGCGAAATGTCCGATACAGTAGATCCAGATTGTCTGGTTCATCATCAACCACCAAGATTTTGAGTTTTTTGGGACTTTCACGAGTCATCCTTTGAGGACGAATTTTATCAGGTTCACGGTGGGGATTATCCATAAACATAGTTACGCTAGTTTTTGTTTCGTTATATTTTGTACCTGTATTATATTAAGCATAGCACTGAAAAACCAAGTGAGGTACAAACTTCTTTGATACACTGATTTTACAATTATAATTCCTCCTCAATTTCTTCTGACTATTTTCATAACTAATAAGTCAAAATACACATAATAGAAGAATATAGTTTCCCAACTTTATATTTCTTGGCACTCATCAAACAATATTAACTTTAAAGACGCATTTTTTAAGTATGACTGAAGTACAGCCCAACCTCCAAGATTCTGAACAGGATACAGCACAAACAGCACAGACAGCAACAGAATTATTAGTCAAGCTGAGACAAAAACAGGGTAATTGGGTGGAATGGGGACAAGCGATCGCTTATCTGCAAAAAAACGGTTACAATCCCCAAGATATCTTTGAAGCCACAGGATTTGAACAAATTCAACAAAATCAGGTGATTGTTGGCTCGCAGGTTTACAATTCTATGGAAAAATGTGGCTCATCGCCAGAAACATTAGCATATTATCAGTACAAAAGTAGTGATGTGTTATATGAATTACGGGGACTAACTCAAGAAGATCGTGCCACGACTGCCGACTTAACCTTTCAATATAAACTGGATGCTGATGTAGTTAGGGATATAGCCAAAGCAGTTAAAGATTATTCTTGGTTTTCTAGTTTACCAGAAGGGTTCAGTAAACATCCTGGAGATGCGATCGCTTATCAATCGTGGAAATATGCTAAACAAAAATCTGACTTAACAGAGCGATCGCGCTTAATTGCCAAAGGTTTACGCTTTGTTCATTCTGAAACCGCCAGAAAACAACTAGAACAACTGTTAATGGATTTCAGCGTTACTCCTAAAGTAGCACCGCCGATTCTGCCATTTTATCGTCTAGAAATTGATGAAGATTTACCCCGAATTTTACCAGTAGTAGGAGAATTGCCATTAACTTCACGGGAATTAAAAGCAGTTCCCTTTATTACTGAAATTCAACCATTTCGGATTGTGAAATTTGCCGGAGAACAAGCTTGGGTAGCCTTACCAGGCTGGAAAGTGCTACTAAATGCCGAAGATCCTGTAGTTGTCATTGGTAATAGCGATATTTTCCCCAACCCCCATCAAAACAAAATTGAACCGATTATGATCGTCATAGATCGCGCTCAAAGAGAATGGGATGTTTCCAACTATTTTGTATTTGAGAATGGCGATAGTATTGACTTTCAATGGTTTGAAACTGCACCAGCAATTCCCTTGTTAGGAAAAATGATTGTCTTGGTTCGTCCTAAGAAAGTTCTAGATGAAGAATATACCAAAGATGCTTGGCAAATTGACGAATAATTAAAAGAAAGATTAAGAAAAACCTACATTAGTTATGAACAACAAGATCCCCGACTTCTTTAAGAAGTCGGGGATCTGACACTGACAATGTATACCTACGGCACGCTACGCTATCACAAATCAAATAGGATTGCAGTATACTAAACAACACTCAAGTTTACTTTGATAATGA
>JANMGZ010000045.1:0-1955 GCA_031374905.1 Dolichospermum sp. OTE_70_metabat_362_sub | reverse complement strand
TACTTACTGCTTCTAACGTGCTTCCACTATCAATATGTCGTAATACGTTTTCTCTAAAATCTAATGAGTAGGTCATAAGCTAAAATTGGTAATCATAACCTATTCTTAAGTCTTTTTAAATTTTAATGCACTATAAAGCTGTGGGATAAAACTCCAATGACTCTGAGTTATTGTCAAAACGATGCACTTCAATAGCGCTATTGTGAAAATCCTGTGTGCCATTCGAGGTTAATTTATTAGTTGCTAGAATTTTTGGCTTAAGCTGAGTTGTTTTTGCAGTGGGTTTTGGGTTATCTAAAGAATCCTTTGTTATTGTAAATGGAATATTTTCTGCTGTAATTTTGTGATTTCCTGCTGTAGCTCATGATTTGGGTTAGCCGCGACTATTATTTGAAATGAGTTGAAAAAAAAGCATGTAAAATAAAACCTTATGTACCACTTAATGCTCACCAAGACCAATTTTTTTGCTTGGCGGCATTATAACGCGCGATCAGGATGCAGACTATACTTGACCGTTCAACTTGAAAGTATTTAGCTCAACAGCACGCAATGATCTTAATTCGAATTTTAATTATTTTTGACAGTAAAAATAGATACCTACGCAAAGTCATTTGTGATAAATTTTTTCTCAGATTATAAAACTCTGATTACAACTCATTTGTGGCCTTAGGTATGGCATTGAAAAATTAAATGCAAATTGAGTTGTCAAATAAATGGAATACAAGATTAATAAAATAGGGGGTTCGATGTACCGAACAAAGGCAATTTTAGCACTTTTTGTATTAGGAACGAGTATGTCATCTGCTGGAACCATGGGTGAAATTAGGTGTGTCTCAGGAAACGTGACTAGTCCTTGTTCAGCACCTGGGTGGATGGTCGGGGGGAAAGCGTTATACTTGCAATCCGCCACCGGTATTTTTGATTTTCCTGGTTATACGACCAGTGGAAATGTTAATACTTATAGGCATACTGGTAATCAATGGCACTGGGGTTTTGAATTAGAGGCAAGTTATCAAAATGGCCAGGGACGTGATTTCCATCTGAGTTGGGATGATTTAACTTCAACTAAAAATTTGACGGTACCGGGACCTATCTTCGGTAGCTCAGGTACGGTTCATGGGGGCCCTTTTGTTTACATGCAACGGAAACCGATATGGGATGCTGTGAATCTTGAAGTTGGTCAAAGTATATCTCTGACTGATAACTCTTCACTCCGATTTCATGGAGGAGGGGAATACGTGTATCTCGGAGATAAAACTAACCGGAGTTCAACAAGCACAACCCCTACTCAAAGTGTTCAATTTTATAGAAACATTACATATAGCGCGGGCGGCCCCAGAGTTGGTGCTGATTTATACTATAAAATGGGGGAAAGTTTTTCCTTGTATGCTAAAGGTGCTGTAGGAGTTTATGCAGGTCGTTCAAACATGACAGTGCAAACAACTTCTCTCACTTCATCCACTATAAATCAAGGTTCTGCTGTCTTGATAACACCAGAAGTGGAAGGAAAATTAGGGGCAAGCTATGGTTACACAATGGCGAAAGGTGGATCCTTAAGTGTGGATGCAGGGTGGATGATGATTAATTATGTTGGTGCGCTGATGGCTACATATGGCAATGTTATGCGAAGTGAAAATTTTGCTCTTCAGGGTCTTTTCTTTGGTTTAAAATGGTCAGGGCCCAGTCTCTAGGTTTCTGTCGGTATCTGGCCTGTGGTTTACTAAATTATTGGCCTAATACCGGATTTAACTTACAGCAATTTTTTCGAATAATTGGGCTAGCCAGTCGAATTGCACCGATAATTTAGAAAAATCCGCATTATTAAATGGTGTTGAAATTTGTTTTCGCGCGTTCCAATTTTTTAGATAAGTTTGTGCTAATTTTCTATCATGAATTATAATGGAATTTTCTGTGTTTCCGTTTTGAGCCATTTTTGTAAAATTAAATGAGCCTGT
>JANMGZ010000041.1:0-1573 GCA_031374905.1 Dolichospermum sp. OTE_70_metabat_362_sub | reverse complement strand
TTTTCATGTTGCGGAGTTTGACAGGTTTAGAAAATTGTGTGATGTTGCGTCCGGCTTATGCGGTAGAGTATGATTATTTGCCCGCAACTCAGTGTTTTCCTACTTTGATGACCAAAAAAATCCCCGGGTTATTTTGTGCGGGACAGGTAAACGGAACGACCGGTTATGAAGAAGCTGCTGCTCAAGGCATAGTAGCGGGAATCAATGCAGCCCGGTTTGTGCGGGGTGAGGAAATGATTATTTTCCCCCGTGAACAAAGTTATATTGGCACGTTAATTGATGACCTGTGTACGAAGGATTTACGCGAACCTTATCGAATGCTCACTAGTCGGTCGGAGTATCGGTTATTGCTGCGTTCTGATAATGCGGATCTTCGTATGACACCGTTAGGACGGGAAATAGGGTTAATTGATGACAGACGCTGGGATTTGTACAGCAAAAAACAAGAGCAAATTACAGCGGAAAAAGAACGCCTTCATGCTACCAGAATAAAAGAAAATGAGGCAGTGGGGCAAGCGATCGCTCGCGATACCCAACAAGCAATTAGAGGTTCTATTACCCTGGCTGATTTACTGCGTCGTTCTGGTATCCATTACCTTGATTTAGAACGTCACGGACTTGATAACCCTACTCTCAACCAAGCCGAAAAAGAAGGGGCAGAAATTGACATCAAATACGCTGGTTATTTAGCAAGACAGCAACACCAAATTGACCAAGTTGCCCGTCAAGCAAATCGCCAACTACCGAGTGACTTGAACTACTCAGATATTGAAACTCTATCTAAAGAATCCAGAGAAAAGCTCAACAAAGTCAAACCCCTGACTATTGGACAAGCTGCGAGAATTGGCGGAGTTAATCCAGCCGATATCAACGCCCTTTTGATATATTTAGAAATAGCTAAAGGCAAGACTGTTCCAGTAATAGGCAATAGGCAATAGGAAGGAAAACTATATATAGTAGGGAAGGAATTTTCTTCTTTCTTCTTTTTTCTTCTGATTTCTGACTTCTTTTATAAATTTTTTTAACTAGTATCACCAAAATTGACATGACAGAGTACAATTTAATACCATTAGCTAATCAAATCCTGGACTCTGGCAAGAAAAATCAGCTATTTAATTAAAAAAGGTAAGTAGGTGAACACAATAAAACCAATCTGTGTAAAGAGAAAGTAAAATTGCCCAAAACTTCTTCACTCTTGCCTCTTGACTGACCATAACGACAATTTTCAACGCCAACCTACTTAGTTGATTTCCATAGCAGTAGCGACTTTGTTTCCCCACTATTTTTAGCTACCACCGAAAAAGCTTATGTCACCCAAATTTAGAACTAATTTACTTGTTTCAGAGACATCCGATAGCAGCAGCGCGGCATTAGCCATAGATTTCGTTACCAACGAGCCTTGGACGATAGAAAGCTATGCTGAAGGCTTAATGGACGAACTTTTTAATGATATTGACAACATTTTAGATGGTCGAAGTAAACGGAATTATCCTAAAGATAGGAACGAATCTGTCCCTGTGCAAACCATGACATTTCAAATGCCAGATGTGGTTTTACCGTCAAAACTTAATCG
>JANMGZ010000038.1:0-2063 GCA_031374905.1 Dolichospermum sp. OTE_70_metabat_362_sub | reverse complement strand
AAGCAAAATACAAGGATCAGATAAGTCTAACTCTACATTTTTTGTTTGCATATTCATAAATTTAAATTCACCTCTTGCTGCCACATTGTTTAAAGATTAAGATCCCCGACTTCTAACATCAATTAATAATTTATTTACCAGTTTAAAAAAGAAATCGGGGATCTGAATGCGGGACTTTGTAAAATCAATTCTCACCAATTACCTATTCCCCTGTTTCGGCTTTGGCAATTTCTAACATTGTTTTAATCACAGAATCAGGGTTGAGACTAATAGAATCTATGCCTTGTTCAACGAGGAAACGGGCAAATTCTGGATAATCGCTGGGTGCTTGTCCACAAATACCAATTTTGCGGCCATTTTGTTTAACAGTGGTTATGGCTTTGGCAATTATTCGTTTGACAGCTTCATTGCGTTCATCAAATAAATGTGCCACTAACTCAGAATCTCGATCTAATCCTAATGTTAATTGTGTCAAATCATTAGAACCAATGGAGAAACCGTCAAAGACTTGGCTAAATTCATCAGCTAATAAAACATTACTGGGTAACTCACACATCACGTAAACTTCTAAGCCATTTTCACCTTTGACTAAACCATTTTTTGCCATTTCAGCTAATACCCGTTTTCCTTCTTCGGGAGTGCGGCAGAAAGGGACCATAAGAATCATATTGGTTAAACCCATTTCTTCTCTTACCCGTTTCATGGCCTGACATTCTAATGCAAAACCTTCACGATAACGGGGATCATAATAACGAGAAGCACCACGCCAACCAATCATCGGATTTTCTTCTTTGGGTTCAAATTGTCTACCACCTAAAAGGTTTGCATATTCATTACTTTTGAAATCCGACAACCGGACAATTACAGGTTTGGGATAAAATGCTGCGGCAATTGTGCCTATACCTTGCGCTAATTTAGCAATAAAGAATTCGGCTTTATCTTCATATTGTGCCGTTAACTCGCTAATTTTATATTTGGCAAGTTCGTCTTCTAATTCATCAAAATGTAATAATGCTAAAGGATGGGCTTTAATATGATTAGCAATAATAAACTCCATTCTCGCTAAACCAACACCATCATTAGGAATTGCAGTCAAACCTAAAGCTTCTTCAGGATTACCCACATTCATCATAATTTTGGTGCGGGTTCGAGGTAAATTATCTAATGGTAATTCTTGAATTTCAAAGTTTAATAAACCTGAGTAAACTTGACCTGTTTCCCCTTCCGCACAGCTAACAGTAATTTCTTGTCCTGTTTGTAATATTTCTGTTGCATTTCCACAACCAACTATTGCGGGAATCCCCATTTCTCTAGCAATGATCGATGCATGGCAGGTTCTACCCCCAGAGTTAGTGACAATAGCACTGGCTTTTTTCATAATCGGTTCCCAGTCTGGGTCTGTGCGGTTAGTAACTAACACCTCTCCAGCTTGAAATAGATTAATTTCTGGGACATCTAAAATTACTCTAGCTTGTCCTTGACCTATCATTTCGCCAACGCTGCGACCTGTTAACAAAACTTGACTTTTTTCTTTAAGTTGATAAGTTTTGAGGACGGTTTTTGATTTTTGCGATTGAACGGTTTCTGGTCTTGCTTGGACTATAAATAATTCTCCTGTTATCCCATCTTTTGCCCATTCAATATCCATTGGTGTGAACATTCCCCGGACTTGGGAATAATGATCTTCAATGATACAAGTCCATTCAGCTAGTTGTAAGATTTCTTGATCATTGAGGGCAAATTGATGACGTTCAAGTTGAGGAACGGAGATATTTTTGGTTAATTTTGAGCCACCTAAATCATAAACCATTTTAATTTCTTTTGTTCCCAACCGTTTTTGAAGAATGGGTTTATATCCTTGTTTTAATGTTGGTTTAAATACTAAATATTCGTCTGGATTAACTGCACCTTGGACGATGTTTTCACCCAAACCATAAGCAGCGGTAATTAAAGCGGCATTTTGAAAACCTGTTTCTGTGTCTATGGAAAACATGACTCCAGAAGATGCTAAATCAGACCGAACCATTTTTTGGACACCAACTGATAAAGCAACTTCAAAATGA
>JANMGZ010000003.1:0-11633 GCA_031374905.1 Dolichospermum sp. OTE_70_metabat_362_sub | reverse complement strand
AAATCCTGAACCACGTTGTCCGTGCGTGTTATTGCTAGATACTTCTGGCTCAATGCAAGGGGAACGAATCGAAGCCTTAAATCAAGGTTTGCTGAGTTTAAAGGATGAACTGGTAAAAAATTCCCTAGCAGCCAGAAGGGTAGAAGTAGCAATTATCACTTTTGATAGTAGCGTCAATGTGGTACAGGACTTTGTAACTGCCGATGAATTTAATCCGCCAATTCTGACAGCGCAGGGTTTAACAATCATGGGTTCGGCAATTCATAAAGCCTTAGATATTATTCAAGAGCGTAAATCTCAATATCGAACTAATGGTATTGCCTATTACCGTCCTTGGGTATTTATGATTACCGATGGTGAACCCCAAGGGGAACTAGATCATGTTGTCGAACAAGCAGCCCAAAGACTACAAGGAGATGAATCTAATAAGCGTGTGGCCTTCTTTACGGTAGGCGTAGAAAATGCGAATATGAGCCGATTAAGTCAAATTGCTGTGCGGAGTCCACTGAAGTTAAAAGGATTGAACTTTATTGAGATGTTTGTTTGGTTGTCTGCCAGTATGTCAGCGGTATCTCATTCTCAAGTAGATGAACAGGTCGCACTACCACCAATTGGCTGGGGATCTGTTTAATGAAAATTACAGCTTGTTGTTTAAACTAAACTAGCTGTGGAAAAAAAATTATATGAATACATCAAAACAGATTCTTCAATGGCGCATAGTAGCTGCATCTGTATGTGGAACTAGTCACTCTAAAAACCAGCAACTTTGTCAGGATGCTCATCATTGGCAATTATTAGCTAATAATGTGTTGGTGATAGCAGCGGCCGACGGTGCGGGTTCTGCTAAACTAGGAAAGGTAGGATCAATGATTGCTGTAGAAACGGCTATAGAACATCTTGCCGAGCAGGAGATTACAAGTGATAACCTGGCTAATGATGATTTTTTAGGTTACTTGCTAACTGATGTCATGTTAGCAGCCCGTGAAGCCATAGAAACTGAGGCGAATGTTTGTCACAATCAACCTCATGATTTAGCAACTACCTTAATTGTGATGATTGCTACACCCCAAGTTGTGGCTGTAGGTCAGGTGGGGGATGGTTTAGCTGTAGCTAAAAATAGTATGGGCAACCTTATCGCCTTAACTATTCCTAGTAATGGTGAATATATCAATCAAACGACCTTCTTAACATCTCCGGATGCTTTAGAAACAGCGCAACTCAAAATATGGCGGGAAGAGATAGTTAATGTGGGTGTGCTTACCGATGGCTTACAGATGTTAGCTTTAAATATGATTGTTGGTGAACCTCATAAACCATTCTTTTTCCCTTTATTTGAGTTTGTCGCCAATGCTGAAGATAGAATATTAGCAAAAGAACATTTAATGAGGTTTTTAAGCTCTGAAAAAATTACTCAGCGGACTGATGATGATTTAACCCTGGTTTTAGCTGCGTTTACCAACTCATAATTTATAGTTATCAGTTATTAAAAGCAATGTGGTGTATGAATCCTGCGTCCTCACGCAAGTTAAAGCCATACTTTTGAATTTCTGAATTTCTGACTGATTCCAATCACTTCACATCACCTTAATTCTGCCATGCAGGTACTACGTCGTCTTCCCAACCCAGAAATTCTCAACCTCTCTGTCAGTGTGGGACACGGTGGTGAAGCTTGTATATATGCAGTGCCATCAGATGAGAATTTAGTAGCGAAAATTTATCACAAACCAACCATTTGTAATGCCCAAAAACTTAGGGCGATGCTTGCTAATCCCCCTGTCAATCCGACGGACAATTTAGGGCATATTTCCATTGCTTGGCCACAGGAATTGTTACAAGCGGCAGATGGTAGCGGTAAGATTGTTGGGTTTGTGATGCCAAGAATTCGGGGAATGCGGCCAATTATGGATTTTTATAATCCAGGGATTCGCCGACAACATTGTCCATTGTTCAATTATCAATATTTATTGCGGACTGCTCGCAATCTAGCATCAGCTTTTGCGGCTTTGCACGCCAGCCAATACTGTATTGGAGATGTGAATGAGTCGAATATTTTGGTTAGTGATACGGCTTTGGTAACTTTGGTAGATACAGACTCGTTTCAAGTTCCAGAACTATTACAGAATGTTGTTTATCGTTGTTCTGTGGGTAAGCCTGAATATACTCCTCCAGAACTACAGAATAAAACTTTTGCTGACTATGACCGGGAAAGTTATCATGATTCCTTCGGATTGGCAGTGCTGATCTTTCAATTGTTAATGGAAGGAACTCACCCGTTTTCCGGGATATTTCAAGGTGGACTAGAACCTCCAACCTATCAAGGGCGGATCCTTTCTGGGCATTTTACCTATAGTCAAAAGAAACAAGTCCCCTACCTACCAACTCCTATTTCTCCTAGTTGGGATCTACTTCATCCTAGCTTGCAAGATTTGTTTGTGCGTTGTTTTGAAGAAGGTCATTATAATCCCCGATTACGCCCTAATGCTCAAACTTGGTTATCGGCATTAACGGCGGTGGAGGAGGGTTTGAGGAGTTGTGGGGCTAATCCTCAACATCTTTATCATCATGATTTGGATAAATGTCCTTGGTGTGAAAGGACTAAACGATTAGGTGGGAGAGATCCGTTTCCGTCACCAATGGCGATCGCTTCTAAACAACATCTACAACCTCGCCAGAAACCTCAATCTCAACGGCGCTATCAGCCTACTCTACCGATTACCCAGCCATTAAGATCAAATTCTCCAGTATATAGTTGGCAACCAATCAAGCAGCAGCTTTATGGTGTTCCCCTGCGTCAAAAAATCAACCCTAAGGTATATGGTGTGATTTTTAGTGTGATGGGATTGGGTATTTTGGGTTATTTGGACGTAATGGTTAAATTTACTCGTCCCTTTATTTCCCAAAATCCTTATACTCAACAAAGTTTGATGTCTAATACAGGTAATCAAACTCCTACTTTGACAAATCTTTCTTTTTCGGATTACTATCAGCGCGGTGATACTGCTTATCAACAACAAGATTATCAACAAGCAGTTGTCAATTTCACTCAAGCTATCAAAAAGAATCCTCAATCAGCCAAAGGGTATGTAAATTTGGGTAATGCCCAATATAATTTAAGTAATTATGAAGGTGCATTAGCTAACTATAATCAAGCTTTGAAGTTGAATCCTCAAGAAGTTAAAGCTTATGTAAATCGCGGCAATGCTTATTATATGCTGGCTGATTATAGTAGCGATCCTGACAAAGAATATAAACAAGCGATCGCTGATTTTAATGCTGCCATCAATATAGATAAAAATGATGCTGAGGCTTATGTTAGAAGGGGGATTGTGCGGTTTGAAATTACCAAATACGTCAATAATTCTTTTCCAGAATACCAAAAATCAATTGCTGATTTTACTAAGGCAATTAAACTCAATTCATCGAAAGCAGAGGCTTACTTTCAACGTGGTTTGGTTCGTTATCAAATTGCTCAATATACCAGCAATTACCTAGCAGAATATAAACAAGCGATCGCTGATTTTACGGCAGCATTAAAAATCAATCCTCGATTGGCTAAAATTTATCTCAAACGTGGTATGGCTTACTATGAACTAGCACAATATGGGGAAGGTGTAGCTGATAAAAATCATGTTCAAGCAGTTGCAGATTTAGAAACAGCCGCTAAAGTTTCTTTAGAGGAACATGATACGGATAATTATCAACAGTCCCTCAGCAGCATTTGTATTGTTGTTGCTAATAAATGTGATAGTTTATTATCTAATTCCAACCTACTTGGACAAAGTAATTGATAGATTAGGAATCAGAAGTCAGGAGGAAAAAGAAAGAAGAAGGAATCAAAATCATCGAGAACGTTAAAAATAGTTTAGCAATAATAGTTAAAATAATACCCTGACTTCATTGAGAAATCAGGGTCTTTTGTTTTTGTGATTAAAATTACTATAGCGAAATGGAGGTTGAATAATGTTCAAAATTAACAAAAAAATACAGACATAAAGAAACTTTCACTCCTTTTTTTATTCTTTCTTTTTGTTTTTTCTTCTCCTGACTCCTTTCATGAAAATTTTACAGATAAAATATCTTAATTTACTTCTTCTTCATCCTTTTCTAGAAAATTACAGTTAAATTATGTTTATCTACCTAATCAAGAGAAAGGAAAAATTATTTAATTCCTCTTACATCATTGTGCATTCTCTTCATTTAAATCAGTTGAAATTATAACCCACCTGCAAATCTTTGAGGTAACTACATGAAAGCAGTGATTTTAGCAGGAGGTCTGGGTACAAGGTTAAGTGAAGAAACCAGTATCAGACCCAAGCCAATGGTTGAAGTTGGTGGTAAGCCAATTCTTTGGCACATAATGAAGACTTACTCTGCTCACGGTATTAATGATTTCATTATCTGTTGCGGTTACAAAGGGTACATTATTAAAGAATACTTTGCTAACTATTTTTTACATATGTCAGATGTGACATTTGATATGCGATTTAATCAAATGAATGTTCATTCTGGATATGCTGAACCTTGGCGCGTCACCTTAGTAAATACAGGTGATAATACGATGACAGGTGGACGGTTAAAACAAGTTCGTGAACATATTGGCAATGAAACCTTTTGTTTTACCTATGGTGATGGTGTTAGCAATATCAATATTACAGAATTAATTAAATTTCATCAAGAACAAAAGACATTAGCAACACTCAGCGCAGTCCAACCAGCTGGAAGATTTGGAGCAATTTCTCTAGGACAAGAACAAACTAAAATTACCAGTTTCAAAGAAAAACCTGAAGGTGATGGTGCTTGGATTAATGGCGGCTATTTTGTTCTAGAACCACAAGTAATTGATTTTATTGCTGATACCTCAACTGTGTGGGAGAAAGAACCATTAGAAAAGTTAGCTGATTTAGAACAATTATCGGCTTACAAACATGATGGTTTTTGGCAACCAATGGACACATTAAGAGACAAAAACTATTTAGAAGAGCTATGGAAAAATGGTCAAGCTCCTTGGCAAGTTTGGTAATAGCAATTTTGGATTTTAGATTTTAGATTTTGGATTTGGGAAAGATTACTAATGTACGATTTTGCGATTATTGGTGGGGGAATAGTTGGACTTTCCACCGCAATGGCTTTAGGGGAGCGTTATCCTCATGCCAGAATATTAGTATTAGAAAAAGAGAGTCAATGGGCATTTCATCAAACTGGTAATAATAGTGGTGTAATTCATTCGGGAATTTACTATAAACCGGGAAGTTTTAAAGCTAAATTTTCCCGTGATGGTAGTCGTTCCATGGTAGAATTTTGCCAAAAGCATAATATTGATCATGAAGTTTGTGGCAAAGTAATTGTTGCTAGTAATCAACAAGAATTACCTCGCTTAGAAAATCTCTACACCCGTGGTTTAGAAAACGGTCTTCCTGTTAAAAGAATTAGTGCTGAAGAAGTCAAAGAAATTGAACCTCACGTTAGTTGTGTTGGGGGAATTCGAGTATTTAGTACAGGAATTGTTAATTACAAACAAGTTTGTTTAAAATACGCGGAATTAATTGGTAATCAAGGGGGAGATTTACGTCTCAATACCCAAGTTTTGAAAATTGTCCGCAGTGGAAAAAATCAGGTATTAGAAACTAACAAAGGTAGTTTTGAAACTCGATTTGTGATCAATTGTGCCGGATTGCATAGCGATCGCATTGCAAAATTAGGTAAAGCAAACCCCCAAGCCAAAATAGTTCCCTTTCGCGGCGAATATTACGAACTTACGCCCGAAAAACGCTATTTGGTCAAAACTCTCATTTATCCAGTTCCTAACCCAGATTTCCCCTTTCTCGGTGTGCATTTCACCCGAATGATTGATAACAGTGTTCACGCGGGACCAAATGCAGTTCTCAGTCTCAAACGTGAAGGTTACAAAAAAACTGATTTTGACTTCAGAGATTTTGCCGAAGTGATCACCTATCCTGGCTTTTGGAAACTAGCCGCAAAACACGCTGACGAAGGGATTCAAGAAATTATTCGTTCCTTTAGTAAAGCCGCCTTTGTCAAAAGTTTGCAAAAACTAATTCCCGAAGTTCAAGCAGCAGATGTAATTCCTACTCATGCAGGAGTTCGCGCTCAAGCTTTGATGAATAATGGTTCTTTGGTAGATGATTTTTTAATCATTGCCGGTGAAAATTCTATTCATGTTTGCAATGCACCTTCACCCGCTGCCACTTCTTCTTTGGAAATTGGTAAAGCGATAGTTAAGCAAATACCAGAACCCACTCATTTGCAGAGTTTAGTATCTTCGTAGAATGAACTAAATTTTTTATCGGGCTTCGCCCCGCTTCGCTAACACGCAGAGGCGCAGAGGCGCAGAGGCGCAAAGAGTAAAATAAGAGAATTTTATCTGCGAACTCTTCCAGAAGAAACTTAATTTCACACATCAAAAATTTTAACAATCATGAAGATTTTAGTAACAGGAACAGAAGGTTATCTTGGTTCTTTATTGCCTTCTTTATTAATGCAAAAGGGACATGAAGTTATTGGTGTTGATACTGGTTTTTATAAAGTTGGTTGGCTATATAACGGAACTAACGTCACAGCTAAAACCCTAAATAAAGATATTCGTGATATTAATCCTGAAGATTTAGAAGGTGTGGACGCTATTGTTCACATGGCAGAATTATCTAATGATCCGACTGGACAATTATCACCTACTATTACTTATGATATTAATCATTTAGGTTCGGTTCGTTTAGCTAATTTGGCAAAATCAGTAGGTGTCCGCCGCTTCGTTTATATGTCCTCCTGTAGTGTTTACGGTGTGGCTAGTGAAGGTGATATTACAGAAGAATCTCCTGTGAATCCACAAACAGCCTACGCCGAATGTAAAACATTAGTAGAAAGAGATTTACAACCATTAGCTGATGATGATTTTTCTCCTACTTTCATGCGGAATGCAACTGCTTTTGGTGCTTCCCCCAGGATGCGATTTGATATTGTTTTAAACAATTTGGCGGGGTTAGCTTGGACTACCAAAGAAATTAAAATGACTAGTGATGGTACTCCTTGGCGGCCATTAGTTCATGCTTTAGATATTTGCAAAGCCATCGTTTGTGCGTTAGAAGCACCCAGAGATATTATTCACAATCAAATCTTTAACGTTGGTGATACGGCGAATAATTATCGAGTTAAAGAGATAGCAGAAATCGTTGCTGATGTTTTTCCTGGTTGTCAATTATCTTTTGGTAATAACGGTTCAGACAATCGTAGTTATCGAGTTTCTTTTGAGAAAATAAACAGTATTCTTCCCGGATTTAAGTGTGATTGGAATGCTCAACTTGGGGCTGGACAATTATTTAGTTTGTTCAAGCAAATTGATATGAATGAGGATACTTTCTTGTTTAGAGGATTCACCCGCTTGAAACAATTGGAATATCTAATTCGCACAGAACAAATTGACAAAGATTTCTTTTGGAACAAACAGTAAAATTATTAATTTATTCCTGGAAATTCAGAATTAATTAGTAATTATTTTAGATAAGTTCGTTAATTTATTCTTGACGTACTTATCTAATCAACAATTTCATTAAGTGACCTATTTTAGCTTTAGTAGGTGTGGCTGCTTTTGAATTAATGCCGATGAGAAAATTTAAAATAGCGGAAACAGAAGTTGCGAGAACTACGACTTCGGAGGTGAGAAGCTATAAGAGATAAACCAGGAGTTTTTGTAAAAAGTTAATTTTTAATTGGTAGAGATGGGAATCGTGCTTAATAACATTACAGAAAAAATCTCAGTCTTAAAAGATGAGTTAGCTTATCAAGTAAAACTTTGGCAGTATAAGGGTAATTTACCTGCCTTAGAAGGAAATGATTTTATTATTGCTAACTCTCTTAAAAATGAAGGAATTGCCATAACAACTCTTGAAGATTTAGGACTACCTTCCACTTCAGAATTACTCAAGGCTGCTCATAGCTTTTTACCAAGTATGGGACGCTCTAATTATCAGTCTTCATGCCAAAATCCACCAGAAATTTACACGGTTACACACCTAAATGATTTTTTCAACTGGGGAAATGAATCAAAACTATTGAAGATTTTAGAAAATTATATTGGTCTTCCTGTTGCTTATCACGGTGTTCAAATTCGCAAAGACTTTATTAATCAAAGTCAATTCAGCACCATGCTGTGGCATAGGGATTCAGAGGACCGCCGCATTGTGAAAATCATTATTTACTTAAATGATGTGGATAAACAACAAGGACCTTTTGAATATGTACCATCATCGTTCACTTCAGGATTGAATTTTTATCGTCTTTATTACAAGATTCATAATAAAGGAATCAATGATGAAACATTAAATAAAATTGTCCCCAAATCAGCTTGGAAGTCTTGTACAGGTGCAGCAGGTACGGTGATTTTGGTGGATACAAACCGACTTTTACATCATGGAACTGTGAGAACTCAAGAACGTTCAACACTATTTTTTGTTTACACAGCTAACCCACCAAAAAGACCAGGACTTTGTACTCAATATTGGGATGATACTTTTCCCAAACCAAATCAAGAATTAATAGCTGATAACTTAGTTCAAAGATAGAAAATAATAGCTAAAACATTCACCCTTTCAACAATTTATTGGTTACTATGAATACATTACTAACAATTGCTATACCCACATATAACCGGGCTAAATTATTAGATAAACAATTAGCTTGGTTAGCTAAATCTATCAAAGGTTATGAGTCTGAATGTGAAATTATTGTTTCTGATAATTGTTCAGAAGATAATACCCAAGAAATAGTAAAAAAATGGCAGTCACTTTTACAAACAACAACATTTCATCTTAATAAAAATAGTGAAAATGTTGGCGTAATGAAAAATATTACTTCTTGCATTAAAGCAGCAAAAAGTAAATATGTTTGGACTATTAGTGATGATGATACTATCGCTGATCACACAATATCTTATCTCATCAATACATTAAAAGAAGAGCCAGATTTAGGATTATTAATTTTGAATTTTTCCTGTCGTCATGAAGTAACAGGTGAATTATTGTATGAACGCTGTTATGAGCTTGATTATGAACAAGTTGAGCATGATGGCAAAATAGCATTTAAGTATTGTATCCAGGAAAATCGCTCTGGTGTACAACTAATGTCTGCTCAAGTATACAAAACAGAATTAGCTCAAGGCGCTCTAGAAAAATGGCCTAGTGGTGTGAAAAACTTAGATTATCAAGTCTATTTAACTGGTTTTTGTGCTTTTCATGGCAGTGTGAAAATCACCAAAGATACCTTTTTGGAAAATGCTTTTGGTGCTAGTCATTGGATGGTAAAACCAAAGATATTGCTGAAAATGCAATATACTTATTCACCCGAAGTTAATATCCGGCTTAAAGAAATAGGATACTCTAAATCATTTTGTAGCCAATTAATTCTTCGACACTTCATTGATAATAATTGGCGAGTTTTCTTTGGTGCTTTAAGAAGATGGCCGATCATAGCAGTTACCACAATCGTTCCTTATTTTGGCTTAGTGGGTACGTCAGCCGTAGAAAGTGTTTTTACACAACAAGAAATAGAAATTAGAACTTCAGAATCAAACCGTACAAGCAATAAAAAAATATCATGATCAACAAAATCAAAGCTAAAACATCAGCACTAGGTTATGAATTAAATTATAGAAAAGCATTAGTTAAGCATAGCAAGAATTTACCTAAATTACCAGCAAGCGATCGCTTAATTCTTAATTCCCTCAAACGTGATTGTATTTGTATGACAAATCTCACAGATTTGGGTTTTGACTCTACTTCGACATTGTTGAATGCTGCTCATTATCTATTGCCAAGCATGGTAAAAGATAACCATAGTGATTCATTGCAAACTCCACCAAAAATCTACACGGTTACAGATTTACCGGAATTTTATAACTGGGGAAAAGAAACAAGATTACTCAATATTATTGAAAATTATATTGGTCTTCCTGTTGCCTATCAAGGTGTACATTTACGCAAAGATTTCGCCAGTAAAGATCAGTTTGCCACATTGCTATGGCATAGGGATATAGAAGATAGACGATTTATCAAAATCATTGTTTATTTAAATGATGTAGAAACAAAGCATGGTCCTTTTGAATATGTGCCATTGTCTTATACTTCATTCTATAATCCTAATTATTATCGAATTAAATCTAAAATTAATACTTCAGGGGGAATAAATGATGAAACACTAAATCAGATTATCCCCAAATCAGTTTGGAAGTCTTGTCCAGGTCCTGCTGGTACAGTGATTATTGTTGATACAAGAAGACTTTTACATCATGGCACTCTTCGCACTCAAGAGCGGTCAACATTATTTTTTGCGTACAGTTCTACTTCTATCAAACAACCAGAATTTTGTAATCATTTTTGGGATAATTCCCATCCCAAACCTGATTTATCTAAGCAATATGCTCAGGAGGTAAATAATTAGTTTCTGTCTGTTAATAAAATTTAGAAGATCTTAATTTTCTGCAAATTACCAATTCTACATAGGATGATTATTCATGATTTTTACCACTACGAAACTCGCTGGTGCTTTCATTATTGACCTAGAAGAAAAGCCTGATTCTCGCGGTTTTTTTGCTCGGACTTTCTGCGCTGATGAATTTATTGCTCATGGTTTAAAACCAACAGTTGCCCAATGTAACCTTTCTTTTAATCATAAAAAAGGCACATTACGGGGAATGCACTATCAAACTCTCCCCGCAGCCGAAACAAAATTAATTCGCTGCACTCAAGGAGCTATTTATGACGTAATTATTGATATGCGTCCTGAATCTCCAACTTATTTATCGCATATTGGTGTAGAACTAAGTGCAGAAAATCGCCGCGCTCTTTATGTCCCAGAAATGTTTGCTCATGGCTATCAAGCTTTAACTGATGGTGCAGAAGTTGTCTATCAAGTGGGTGAATTTTACACTCCTGGATATGAAAGAGGTTTGCGTTATGACGACCCAATTTTAGAAATTTCTTGGCCATTGAGCGCAACAGAAATGTCTGAAAAAGATCGGAATTGGCCTTTACTAGAATCTATTTTAATAGGAGTTTAATCATGATTATTGTTGATAAAGCTTTACAAGCCAGGGCTACATTAGGTAAACCAGTCAAAGTAGCCATGATTGGCGCTGGTTTTATGGGTCGAGGAATTGCTAATCAAATTATCAATTCTGTGCCAGGGATGGAGTTAGTGGCTATTTCTAATCGTCACCTTGATACAGCTAAACGAGCTTATTTAGAAGCAGGAATTGAGGATATCAAGATTGTTGATAATTTAGCTGATTTAGAAGATGCGATCGCTCAAAATGAATATGCCATCACCGAAGATGCCATGCTCTTGTGTGAAGCAGATGGTATAGATGCAATCATCGAAGTTACCGGGACTATTGAATACGCGGCTCATTTGGTGATGTGTGCGATCGCTCATCAAAAGCATATCATTTTAATGAATGCCGAACTCGATGGCACAATTGGCCCCATCCTCAAAGTTCATGCAGACCGCGCTGGTGTGGTTCTCAGTGCCTGTGACGGCGACCAGCCAGGGGTAGAAATGAACCTATACCGCTTTGTTAAAAGCATCGGTTTAAAACCCCTCCTGTGCGGCAACATCAAGGGACT
>JANMGZ010000738.1:0-3038 GCA_031374905.1 Dolichospermum sp. OTE_70_metabat_362_sub | reverse complement strand
GGTATTGGAGCAAAATTAACAACCGCAGCTTTTGGGTCAAATTTTGCTGCTCAGTTCAGCTTTGGACAAAAAACTTTTATCGCCATTAATGATGCAGCAGCAGGGTTTAATGCTTCTAGTGATAGCATAATTGAAGTAACTGGATTTACGGGAATATTTAGCATTAATAACTTGACAATCGTTTAGTGCAAGATAAGTAGGTTGGCGTTAAACATTGTTGTTATGACAAGGAAACGGGGAACGGGAAAGAGGTTTTGGACAACTTTTGCAACCATCGCTTAAAATCTCTAATAGATGAGTAAATAAAACTGCATGAGTCCGAACACAGAAACGATTTTTAGCAAAATCATTCGTAAAGAAATTCCCGCGAATATTGTTTATGAGGACGATTTAGCCCTAGCCTTTACAGATGTTAACCCTCAAGCACCAGTTCACATCCTTGTCATTCCCAAAAAACCCATAGTTAGCCTAGCTACCGCAGAACCTGAAGACCAAACTCTTTTGGGACATCTTTTATTGACAGTTCAGAAAGTTGCAGAACAAGCGGGACTGGAAAACGGTTATCGAGTAGTTATGAATACTGGTGATGATGGCGGTCAAACAGTTCATCACCTACATATACATATTCTCGGTCGTCGTCCTATGACATGGCCACCCGGTTAAGCAAATCTGCCGATTAAGGCACAGAAACCAGATTTCTGTGCCTATAATCAAATATTTATAAATACCCTAAGAGATATACAATTCAAATAAGATTGCTCTATTATGCTTATAAAAGAGTGCCAGTATTTGTTTATTAATTTGATTAATTTAATTAGATAAATGCGATCTTTCCCAAGAAACCAGGAAAAAGAAAAATGTATTTTTACCAAGATTTTATCATTCGGAATTGGCAAGAAAAAGACCGTACTTTAGTAGCCACAGTTATTAGTTCTGTATTATCAGAATACGGTTTACCTTGGCAACCGGAGGAAGCCGACAAAGATGTATTAAATATTGAAGAATATTATTTAGCAACTGGTGGAGAATTTTGGGTAATTGAACATCAAAATCAGATTGTCGGGACTGCTGCATATTATCCTATCAATCGCGCAGAAAAAGCTGTAGAAATCAGAAAAATGTATCTTTTACCAAAAGTGCGCGGTTTAGGATTAGGAAAATATTTATTACAACAACTGGAAACAGCAATTTTTTTGCGAGGATTTGCACAAATTTGGATTGAAACCGCCAGTATTTTAGCTGAAGCTGTTAAACTGTATGAGAGTAATGGTTATCTACCAACAACAGGTGTAGAAACTAACAGATGTGATTTAGTCTATGTAAAATATCTATGATCAAAATATTCCAAAACCTTCTTAATCTTTTTCTTAAATCCTCTTGTCCCCTGTGTCAACGTCCTACAGATAAGGAACTTTGTCCATATTGCACCAAACAAATTCAAAGTTGTCATCAAGAAAATCCCGCTTATTTATGGAAACAACCATTACCAATATTTGTGTGGGGAAATTATGGTGGTGCAGTCAAAAGAGCGATCGCTGCATTAAAATATGAGAATCAACCCCAAATTGGTTATATTTTCGGACAATGGTTAGGAGAATCATGGTTATTACATTCACCGCAACCACAACAACAGCTTTTAGTTGTTCCTATTCCTATGCACCCGAAAAAACAAAAACAACGCGGTTTTAATCAAGCGGTATTAATAGCGGCAGGTTTTTGTAATGTGACAGGATACAAATTGAAAATCAATGGTTTAGAACGCATTAAAGAAACTGAAGCACAATTTAGTTTATCCGCAGTTCAAAGACAACAAAACTTAGCAGATGCTTTTATTCTTGGTAAAGATTTGCGTCGTCGTCCCCATATACCAATATTATTAGTAGATGATATTTATACTACTGGTGCTACTGTCCAAGCTGCTGTCAAGACATTTGCACAACATCAAATTACAGTTTTGGGTGTAGCTGCTGTGGCCACGACAAAGAAAGATAAAGCTATATTAGATTAATTACCCTGTATTTATAAAAACAGTATTTCAATTTATGAAAAAGATTTTTGCAGTGGGTTTCAGACAAATTTTAATTATTCCTATCACATTGCTAACAATGGGGATTTGCATCAAAACAGCTTCAGCACAAAATAAGTTATATAGTCCGATTCCGTTAACTAATTTGACAGAAATTTCTGATACCCTATCAAACAAAGATATTCCCACGGGACAAGGGGGATTTGCTCGTGATTATGCAGTTAAATTAAATAAAGGTGATAATTTATCTATTGATTTGTCATCGGAAAACTTTGACGGTATTATTACATTATTAGCTCCCAATGGTTCAACAGCAGCAGAAAATGATGATGCTCCCGATGGTACTAGTAATTCTCTCTTATTTACCCGGATTACAGAAGCAGGAACTTACATTGTGCGGGTTCGCTCTTTTGGGGAAACTGGGGTAGGGAAGTTTAAACTCAAGGTGACAAAACTGCAACCTGTGAAGTAGGATTTGCTGAATAAACTAACCTTAACTGTTTTGTAGCTGTTTAGGAATGTAGAATATCACACAAAATATCCACAATTAAGGTTTGAGTTTTTAATGATAATAAGCCTAGCTCACGCTGAACAAGTGAGGATCGAAGTGTTACCAAATGATCAAGTCTGATGGTTGATGATTTGCGAAGACCACTCATAATAAAATCTGGATTTTCTGGTTTGAGAATAATATCTGTATGAAGGGGATTTTCGGGAATACGGCTGGTGATTAGAGCAAAGATAATGTGCTGATATGCTCCAATTGTATTGGTTAGACAATAGGCAGGACGGACTTTACTGGAAGATAAATCGTCAAAGGGAAATTGAATTAAAACGATTTTACCCTTCATGAGCTACAGGTTGTCCATCGTTCAGAGTATAAATATCTTCTTCTGGATCATGCAGAAAAGCAAAACTAGGGTTATTTGCAACAGCATCTAACCAAGTTTGTTCATTAAGTTCATCTTCTGGCATTAAAAGAATAACGCGCACAATCCTGTCCTTTGCTTGG